>CAMCQD010000087.1 GCA_945876925.1 uncultured Dermatophilus sp. | reverse complement strand
GCCGGATGTGCAGGCGTACGCCCGGCTGTTCGTCGCCACGGAGGCCGTCGTGCGGCCGAGGTGCAAGGGCTGCCTCATCCTGCTCGGCGGCACCGGCGGGGCCACCGGGGCACCCGACATCGACACGCTGACGTGGTTCCAGGGGCTGGCCGCCACGGAGGCGCCCCGGCACGCCGACGCGGCCGCGATGCACCCGTACTCGGACATGGTCACCGGCAGCGGCGGGGAGATGTCGCTGGTGCCGCAGGTCCGCGCCATCCTCACCGCGGCGGGCTACCCCGATCTGCCCCTCTGGGGCACGGAGGTGGGCGCGCCCACGGCAGGGGCGCACTCGGTGGACGAGGCCACCGCGGTGACCCTCATGTGGCAGGCGGATGAGGCCTGGTCCGCCAATGAGAAGACCGGCCCGCTGTTCTGGTACACCCTGCGCGACCGCGCCGCCGCCCCCGCCGCCGGGGACGCCAGCGCCGACCGCGAGAACTACTTCGGGCTGCTGCGCATCGACGGCTCCCGCAAACCCGCCTACGACGAGCTGGTGCGCCTCAACTCCCGCGAGAGCACCTCTGATCCCACGGCGGGCTGACCGGCTCCTCCCCCGCCGGGCCGGTACCCGGCAACGGGATGGTCCCGGCGCTCCCCCGGCGCGGTTCCCGGGTTCCCGGCAGCATGCCCTGCCCGGGGGCGGCCCCGGGGCACGCGGGGGCCCCGTCAGCGGGGCAGCTGGCGGGCGATGGCGTCACCGACCGCCGCGTGACCGGCGGCGTTGGGGTGCAGCAGGGCGTGGGTCGGCGTCCACGGGTCGTTGATCCACGGGTCGGCGGTGCACAGCGCGTGCCGCCCGCTGGCGTTCTCCATGGCGAGGGAATTCATGTCAAGGTATTCGAAGGTCACGCCCCTGGAAGCGAACATCGCGTTCGCCTTGCCGGTGGCTTCCCTGATCCCGGCGTTGAGGTAGTCGATCGCGGCGCGGGTCGCGGTCATGGCCTGCACCGAGGCGCCCTGGCAGTTACCGGCCGCGCTGAGCAGCCCGGGCACCTTAGACCAGCGCGCGGCGAGGGTGGTGCGCTCGGGGGACTCGAACACCTGCGGGTAGCCCACGATGATCACCTTGCCGCCGGGATTGACGAACTTGGCGAGCGCGGACAGCATCGGCTCGGTCTCCCCGCTGCTGACGTCCGGGCTCCACAGCGGCACCTGGCCGGCGGCCAGGGCGTCCGGGCCGCTGATCGGCTTGCGCCCGGTCAGCAGGTCGACCTGCTGGCGCACCGTCTGCTCGTCCGCGTCGCAGCCGCCCCAGCCGGCGCTGGTCCATTCGCGGGCTGACCCATCCGGCTGGGCGACGTCGATGCAGCCCTGCCCGAACAGGCCGAGCCCGACGTTGTTCGCCCCCATAGTGGCCGTGATGAGGTCGAAGCGGCGTCCCGAGGCGGCTATCGACTCCAGCGCGGTCACCAGCGAGCTGGAGCGCCCCGGGGTGGCGCGCACGAGCTCGGAGGGGACCTCCGCGCCGATGCCCCGGTACGCCTCGGCCAGCTGGACCGCCCAGTCGTCGGTGAGGTTGCCCGCGCAGGCCGTGAAGAACTGCTGATACCCGGCGTTCTCCTGCTCGAGTACCCGGGCGGCCTGCACCGGCCAGGCCAGCCCGGTGAGCGTGGTGTTCAGGTTGGTCCCGCTGGCCCGGGCGCAGTCCTGGCCCCAGGCCGACGGCGAGGTGGAGACCGAGGCGATGCCGTAGCCGCTGCTGATGCTGTCACCCATGGCCACCCACGAGCGCCCGCCGGGCGGTGAGGTGTACCCCGGCCGGACGGTGCCGCCGAGGAACGCGGCGACGAGGACCGTCACCGCCGCCAGCGAGCGCGCGCGGGGACGCTGCAGGATGCTCATGACCCCGCCTTCGGCATCCTGGCCGACAGCAGGGCGACCGCGTTGCGGGCCTGCGTGACGTCGACCGCATGGCCGTCCGCGCAGGAGGCGAGGACGTATCCCACCTGGGACCGGGCATTGAGCAGCAGCGCCCGCAAGTCAGGATCATCCACCTTGCCAGCGGCAGCGAATACGAGATCCGGGGCGATCGCCCGCTGCATCTCCCTGGCGAGCTGCGAGCAGCGGCCCTGGTCCAGTTCGACGCCCTCCCCCACCACCCGCAGCGCGTGGGTGACGAAGGTGTTCAGCGCCGTGCTCGCGTGCACGTCTGACACTTGCGTGCCCGGTGGCGCGGGGAGTTCGCGGACCTGCGCCTCCGCGGCGCTGGCGGCGGTCCCGAGAGATGGCAGCGGCCCGGTATCGGGCGGTGGGGCGGAGCATGCTGCGAGCGCGGCCACCGTCGCCGCAGTGAGCGCGACGATCACCGCTTGCCGAGCCTGTATTGACATAGTCATCCCTCCGGCGCGGGTGCGGACGAATGCGGCACCTGCGTATCCAGGCACCGGCTGGGCGCTTCCCCCGGTCACGCGCCGGCACAACCGCGCGCTATGCACGGTAGCAGCCTGCAGCGTGCCACGTCTGGCCTGCGAAGACCACCTGACCAGGAGGTCCGCGCGCGATCGCGGACCCGGCCAGCCGGCCCGGGCGGCCGGGCGGGGCAAAGCCTGCCGAGCCACTGCGGTACCCACGCGATGCGTATACAGTGATTGCTGTACGTCCGTCCAGGAGACGCGCCGATGAACCACTCAGGAACGTCTCACGAACAGCGGATGTACCGCTCACCAGGTTCCCGGTCACCCTCCTGCGGGACACAGCGTTTCACGGCGAAGATGACGGGCCTTACCCGTCAGTACATCTGCAAGGAGCATGACCATGTCCTTCGCGCCTGGTACCCGGATGAACGGTCAGGGCGCGCCCGCTGCGAGTACGACCCCGCAGCGCGTGCCGCCGACCGCGGCCGGGGCCGCCGGGACGACCGCGTCGCGGGCACCGGTGAACAAGAACCGCGCTGCGCGGGCCGCCGTCGGCGCGGCCAGGACGGCCGGGGCGGCGACGGCATCCTCATCGGTGGTGTGCCGCCCGGTGCACGTGCTGCACCTGGGGCCCGCGCAGGCCGGCGGGAGTAACCCGCCGGCCGGGCCGGTTCCCCGGGTGGCGGCGGTGCTGGCAGCCGACGACGTGCGGATCGAGCAGTCCTTCATCCCCTCCGGCACCGTGCCCGCCGCCGGGCCGGCCGGGGCCGGAGCGCGCCGCCGGCTACCCCGGCGGGGCGGCCAGCCGCTCGCGGTTGGCAGGCTCGCCCGGGCGCTGGCCCGCAACCGCCCGGACATCGTGCACGTGCACCTGGGTGCGGGCGGAGCGGCCTGCGGCGAGCGCGCCATCCGGGCCGAATGCCTCGGCGCGGGCGCGCTCGTCCGGACGGCCGAAGTGTTCCGGGTGCCCGCGGTGGTGCACCTGCACGACGAGCGTGTCCTCACGTGGCTGGCCTCGGCGCCCGCCGGTGAGCGGGCCATCGCGGGCACCAGCCTGCGCCGCGATGCCACCCGGTGGATCGTCCCGGAGGCCGCCCTGCGCGACCGGCTCATCGAGCGTCTCCGGGTGAGCGCCGCCGCGGTACATCTCATCCCCGGGCCGGCGGGGGACGCCCCCGCGGGCGGCCACGACCAGCTCATACAGGTGTGGTTCGAGGCCATCGCGCCGGTCCGCCGCTGGGACGACGCCCCGCCGGGGAACTGACGTCCTCCCCCGGGCGCGGCCGCTCAGCGGGGCTGCGCCGGGGCATTCACCCAGATCGAGCGGATCAGCTCCGAAGCCCACGCCAGCACCTGGCGGTTACGTAGCGGCTGGCCGCCGACGCGCGCGGTCATCGGCCGCGGCACGAGGATCTGCCGCACCGCGGGCTTGACCATCGTGCCCGGGTACATCCGGGTCAGGCGCAGCTGCTGACTCTCCTTGAGCTCCGCCGGGGCGAGCCGCACGTACCTGCCCTGGAGGGCGATATCGGCCAGCCCGGCCGTACGGGCCAGGGTGCGCAGCCGGGCCACCTCGATGAGGTTGGCCACCGGCTCGGGATAGGCGCCGTACCGGTCGAGCAGCTCGGTGACGATATCCGCCAGCCCCGCCTCGTCGGTGACCGACGCCAGCCTGGTGTATGCCTCCAGCCGCAGCCGCTCCTCACCCACGTACGTGCGCGGGATGTGGGCATCGACCGGCAGGTCGATCTTGATCTCCCGCGGGGCCTGCTCACCGGTGCCGCCGTCACGGAAACCGGCCACGGCCTCGCCCACCAGGCGTACGTACAGGTCGAAGCCGACCCCGTCGATATGCCCGGACTGCTCACCGCCGAGCAGGTTGCCCGCGCCGCGCATCTCCAGGTCCTTCAGCGCGACCTGCATGCCCGCGCCCAGGTCGGTGTGGCTGGCAATGGTGGCCAGCCGGTCGTGCGCAGTCTCGGTCAGCGGGGTATCGGCCGGGTACATGAAGTACGCGTACGCCCGCTCCCGGCCGCGCCCCACCCGCCCGCGCAGCTGGTGCAGCTGGGAGAGCCCGAACCGGTCCGCCCGGTCGAGGATGAGGGTGTTGGCGTTGGAGATGTCCAGGCCGGTCTCGACGATCGTGGTGCACACGAGGACGTCGAACTCCTTCTCCCAGAAGTCGACCACGACCTTCTCCAGGCGGTGCTCGCTCATCTGCCCGTGCGCGGTCTCGATGCGGGCCTCGGGGACCAGCTCGCGCAGATGCGCGGCCACCTTCTCGATGTCGGCGACCCGGTTGTGCACGAAGAACACCTGCCCCTCGCGCAGCACCTCCCGCCGGATCGCGGCGGCCACCTGCCGGTCGTTGTACGGCCCGACGAAGGTGAGCACCGGATGCCGCTCCTCGGGGGCGGTGGCCAGGGTGGACATCTCGCGGATGCCGGTCACCGCCATTTCCAGGGTGCGCGGGATCGGGGTGGCCGACATGGCCAGCACGTCCACATTGGTGCGCAGCGCCTTGAGCTGCTCCTTGTGCTCGACCCCGAAACGCTGCTCCTCATCGATGACGACCAGGCCCAGGTTCTTGAACCGCACCCCGGCCGACAGCAGCCGGTGCGTGCCGATGACCAGGTCGACCGAGCCGTCGGCCAGCCCCGCGATGACCGCGGCGGCCTCCCGGTCCGACTGGAACCGCGACAGCGCCCTGATGACCACCGGGAACTGGGCGTACCGCTCGGAGAAAGTCTGCAAGTGCTGCTGCACCAGCAGCGTCGTCGGCACGAGCACGGCCACCTGGGCGCCGTCCTGGATGGCCTTGAACGCCGCCCGCACGGCGATCTCGGTCTTGCCGTAGCCGACATCGCCGCAGATCAGGCGGTCCATCGGGACCTGCTTCTCCATGTCGGCCTTGACCTCCTCGATGCTGGCGAGCTGATCGGGGGTCTCCACGTAGGCGAAGGCGTCCTCAAGCTCGCGCTGCCAGGGGGTGTCCGGGCCGAAGGCATGCCCGCGGGTGGCCATCCGGGCGCTGTACAGCCGGATCAGCTCCCCGGCGATCTGCTTGACGTGCTTCTTCGCCCGGGATCTGGTGGCGCTCCAGTCCGAGCCGCCGAGCTTGTTCAGGGACGGCGCATCGCTGCCCACGTACCGGGTCACCTGGTCGAGCTGATCGGTGGGAACGAACAGCCGGTCACCGGGCTGGTTGCGCTTGCTGGGCGCGTACTCGATGAGCAGGTACTCCCGGGTGGCGCCCTGCACCGTGCGCTGGGTCATCTCGACGAACCTGCCGATGCCGTGCTGCTCGTGCACGACGAGATCCCCCGGGCGCAGGGACAGCGGGTCGACCTGGGCGCGGCGCCGGGAGGGCATCTTGCGCATATCGCGGGTGGAGCCCGAGCGGGCAGCGCCCTTGCCGGAGACCAGATCCGACTCGGTGAGGAGCACCAGCCCGCAGGCCGGGGCCACGAACCCGGACCCGGCCTCCGCCTGGGTGATGTGCACCACGCCGGGGCTGGCCTCCGCGCCATCCGGGCTCAGCCGGACAGGGACCGCGGCATCCCGCAGCACCTCCGCGAGCCGCTCGGCCAGGCCCCGCCCGGCGGTGGCGACCACGGTGCGCATCCCCGAAGCCACCCAGGCGGCCAGATCCCTGGTGACAGCCTCGAAATCACCCCGGTAGCGCGGCGTGCCGTGGCTCTCCACGCGCAGGTACAACGTGCCGGGGTCCTCCTCCGGGCCGGGCATCCCGGCGCCGGCCCCGCTCGCCGGCGGCTGCTGGCCCAGGGCCTCATCGCCACCGAAGGAGGTGAGCGACCACCACGGGATCCCGGCCGCGCTGGCGCGGGCGCGGGTCTGCGCCAGGGTGCGGTACGAGGCCTGGTCGAGCACGCCGCGCAGGTCGACCGGGGCCGCTCCGGGCTCACCCGGCCCGGCCGCGGCCGCGGACCAGCTCGCCTCCAGGAACTCCGCGCTCGTGGACACCAGATCGCGGGCCCGGGTGCGGATCTTCTCCGGGTCGAGCAGCACGAGCGCGGCGCCGCCCACCCGGGCCAGCACGTCCACGAAAGTCTCCATGCCGTCCGCCAGGGCCGGGCTGAGGGACTCCATGCCCTCCACCGCCACCCCCTCGGCGAGCTTTGCGCACATGTCGGCCACGCCGGGCAGCCGCTCCCCGAGCCGCGCGGCCCGCTGGCGGACCGGGTCGGTCAGCAGCACTTCCCGGCACGGGGGCGCCCACAGCCCGTCCGGCAGCATCCCGGCCGCGATCGCCTCCGCACGCGCCCCGGGCGCCACCGCCGGGAAGCTGCGCTGGTCAGCGACCTTGAAATACCGGATGTCCTCGGCCTCGTCACCGAAGAACTCCACCCGCACCGGATGCGCCGAGGTCGGCGGGAAGACGTCGAGCACCCCTCCGCGCACTGCGAATTCGCCGCGCCGCTCGACCAGGTCAGTGCGGGTATAAGCGGCTGCCGTGAGCGCGGCGGCCAGCTCGGGCAGCGGCCGCTCCTCCCCGGGGCGCAGCGACACCGGGACCAGCTCGGCCAGGCCGGTGGCGATGGGCTGCAGCAGGGAACGCACCGGGACCACGACGACATCCAGCGGCCCGTAGCCGCCGCCCGGCACCGGATGCTCCAGGCGGCGCAGGACGGCCAGCCGCTGGCCGACCGTGTCACT
>CAMCQD010000086.1 GCA_945876925.1 uncultured Dermatophilus sp. | reverse complement strand
CCAGTTCGGCGAACACCCGGCCGGCGGGTGAGCCGGGATCGTGGCGTGCGGCGCGCATCTCGTCAGTCACCCGCGGGCGGTTGGCCCAGCGGTTGTCGTCCTCGTGGCCGGGCTCGCTAGCCCAGTCCGGGTCGTTGCACGTGGCCAGCTCGTCACCGGACCAGATCACCGGGATGCCGCCCCAGCCCAGGATGATCGCGTGGGCCAGGTTCAGCTGCCGCACGCCAAGGTCGATGTCGCGGACGCTGGTGGCCCCGTCCAGGCCGGTCAGGCTGGCAGCGGTGCCCGAGATGCGCCGGTCGCCGGTGGCCGGGTTGTACTGGAAGGTCAGCCCCCTGGCCCGGGAGCCGTAGAAGTTGCCGGTGTACCAGTCCGATAGGAACGCCCGGTGGTCGAAGCCGTTGAGGCCCTGCGCGGCGGCGTCGTCGTCGCTGATCGCCCAGCCGATGTCGTCGTGGCAGCGCGCGTAGGTGATCCACGTGGCCGTCGACGGGACCGGCGGGAGCTTGCCCAGCGCATACGCCGCCAGGCGCACCTCCTTGGTGGCCAGCATCGACCAGATCTGCACCATGAGGCTGTTGTGATAGGCCAGATCGGAGACCTTGCCGGTGTATTTGCCCTGCCCCAGGTACTGGACCAGCTCGTCGGGGGCGACGATCGCCTCGGCCTTGAACGCCACCGCCGGGGCGGCCAGCCGGGCCAGCGTGCGCAGCACCTCGGTGATGGCGTGCACCTCGGGCTGGCCCTGGCAGTTGGTGCCCATCCGCTTCCACATGAACGCGATCGCGTCCATGCGCAGCACCTCTACGCCGCAATTGGCCAGGAAGAAGACGATGTCGGCGTATTCGACCATGATGTCCGGGTTGGTCCAGTTCACGTCCCACTGGAACTCGTTGAACGTGGTCCACACCCAGCCATTGATCTGGTCATCCCAGGTAAAATTGCCTGGCGCGAAATCGGGGAAGACCTCCGGCAGGGTCTTCTCGTATTCGTCGGGTAGCGTCCGGTCGTCGAAGATGTAGAAGTAATCGCGGTACTTCGCCTCCCCGGCCTTGGCCCGCATCGCCCATTCGTGCTCCTTGGCGACATGGTTGACCACCAGGTCCATCACCAGGCTGATGTTCGCCGCGCGCAGCCTGGCGGTCAGCTCGCGCAGGTCATCCACGGTACCCAGGTCAGGGCGCACGTGCCGGTAGTCCTGCACCGCGTAACCGCCATCGCTGTCACCCTCGCGCGGGGTGAGCAGCGGCATGAGATGCAGGTAGCCGACCCCGAGTTCCCTGAAGTAGCCGATCAGGTCGCCGACCTTGGCCAGGGTGCCGGCGAAGCGGTCGGCGTAGCCGGCGTATCCGATCATCTCCGGTAGCTGCAGCCAGTCAGGCTGGAGCTGCCGGCGCATGTCGAGCCGGCGCAAGTCGGGATCCCGCTCCAGGTAGGCGCGGGCGGCGTGCCCGGCGAGGATCGGACCGTAAGCGGCGACCTGCTCGGGCGTATAGAGATTGCTCAGGCCATTCTCGATGTCGGACCACCACCGCTCCAGCCGGAGACCGAACGTCTCGACCAGGTCAGGGGAAGCGCCGGCGAGGACATCGTCCACGGCGGCGGTGACGGCGGAGGGAATCTCGGCATGCATGGACACATCCTGCCCTGAACAGGCCGGGGATGTGACTGCGGAGGCGAAGGTGGTCAGCGCCACTGTTCCGGGCGGTGCCAGACGACCGCCTCCCAGGGCCGTAGTACCTCCGGGGAGGCGGCGGGCGCGGGGCGGCCGTCGCGGGTGAGATTGGCCAGCACGACCCGGGCACCCGCCCAGGCCGCCAGGTCCAGCGCGTCCGGGGCTGCGGCCAGCGCGGTCACGTCCAGCGGCCGGGACGAGCAGTTCGCCATCACTAGCAGCTCGCCGCCCTCCCCGGAATCCAGCCGCCGGGTGAACGCCCACAGGGCCGGGTGGGCGGCCCAGCGCAGCCGGAACCGCCCGGACCTGACCAGCTGGCCGACCGGTCCCTCGTCGTGCCGCAGGGCGATCAGGCGCCGGTAGTGCGCCAGCACTGAGTCCGGGTCGTCCCGCTGGGCGGCCACGTTGATCTGCGAGGCGTTCGGGTTGACGGCCAGCCACGGGGTGCCGCTGGTGAACCCGGCCCCGGGGGAAGCATCCCACTGCATCGGCGTGCGGGCGTTGTCGCGGCCGATCATCCGGATCGAGGCCAGCACCCGCTCCGGGTCGGCCCCCAGGGCCACCGACTGCTCGAAGTGCTGCCGGGCCTCGATGTCCTGCACCTGATCCATCGAGGTAAACGGGAAGTTCGTCATCCCGATCTCCTCGCCCTGGTACACGTACGGCGTGCCCCGGTGCAGGTGCAGGATCGTGCCCAGGGCCTTGGCCGAGGCGGCCCGGTGCTGCGGGGAGTCGTCCCCGAACCGGGACACCGCCCGGGGCTGATCGTGGTTGTCCCAGTACAGCGAGTTCCAGCCGGCGTCGGCCAGGGCGTCCTGCCAGCGGGCCAGGCTGTGCTTGAGCCCGGGCAGCGCGACCGGCCCGGCGTCGTATTTGCCGCCGGGGCCCTGCCCGAGCGAGACGTGCTCGAACTGGAACACCATGTCCACTTCGCGCCGGCCCGGGTCGGTGAACAGCCTCGCCTGCTCCGGGGTGACCCCGGGCATCTCGCCGACGGTGAGCAGCTGGGCATCCCGTCCGGCGAAGACCCGCTGGTGCATCTCGGCGAGGAATTCGTGAATGCGCGGGCCGCAGATGACATGGGCGAACCCGTTGCCGAACCGGGTACCCGGTATCGGCTCGCCGTCGGGCAATGCCGGGTTCTTCGAGATGAGGTTGATGACGTCCATCCGGAACCCGTCCACGCCCCGGTCCAGCCAGCGGTTCATCATCGCGTAGACCGCCTCGCGCACCTGCGGGTTCTCCCAGTTCAGGTCGGGCTGGCGGCAGCCGAACAGGTGCAGGTAATACTCCCCGGAGCGCTCGTCGAAGGTCCACGCCGGACCGGCGAAGAAGGACATCCAGTTGTTCGGCTCGGCGCCGGGCTGGCCGCCGGTGAATCCCGGGCGCGGCGGGCGCCACCAGTACCAGTCGCGCTTGCCCGCGTCGGAGAACCACGGATGCTCGTCCGAGGTGTGATTCACCACCAGGTCCATGATCAGCTTGATGCCGCGCTGGTGGCAGCCGGTAATGAGCGCCCCGATCTGCTCGTCGGTGCCGAACAGCGGGTCGATGTGCTCGTAGTCGCTGATGTCGTAGCCGTTGTCGGCCATCGGGGAGCGGTACGCCGGCGACAGCCAGAGGACGTCGATCCCCAGGTCGGCCAGGTGATCCAGGTGCGCCAGGATGCCGCCCAGGTCGCCGGTGCCATCCCCGTCGGAGTCGGCGAAACTGCGCGGGTAGATCTGGTACGCGACCGCACGGGTCCACCACGGGGCGTCATTGCTCATACCGGGACCCTAGCGGGGCGGGCCCGTGCTGGTCCGGGTAATCAGCCGGGGCACGATGATGTGCTCCCCGGGCAGGCACCGGTCCCGGGCCCGGTCGACTGCCCGGTCCAGCGCCGTACGGGTCATCAGCTGCAGGTTCTGCGACACCGTGGTCAGTGGCACGATCGCGCTAGCCGCCTCGGGGGCGTCGTCGAACCCGGTGACCGAGATGTCGCCCGGGATGCCCAGCTGGCTGATCCCCAGCCACGTGCTCAGCCCGATCGCGGAAATGTCGTTGAATGCCGCCACTGCCGTGGGCAGGGAGCCGCGCCCGAGCAGCGCCCGCCCGGCCGACACCCCCGCATCGCCGGTGTGCCCGCCCGGGATGACGTCGATGAACTCCTCCAGCCCGTGCGCCCGCATGGCCTTGAGGTAGCCGCGCCGCCGGGCCTTGGTGCCCGGCGCGCCGCCGCCGTCCACGTGCGTGATGGCCCGGTGGCCCAGGGCGATCAGGTGCTCGATGACCAGCGCGAGCCCGCCGGAGTCGTCTACCCGCACCTGGTCGGCCCCGGGCGCGCGCACCTTGCGGGCGACCACCACGACCGGCACCTCCGCGGCGAGTGCCGCGATCGCCCGGGTGCGGATCTGCGGGCCGAGCATGATGAGGGCCTCGCACCGTTCGCGCAGCAGCGCCTCGGCGGCGCGGCTGTCGTCCCGGCCCGGGTACGTGGCGCCCAGGGCGAGGGCGATATCGCGCCGTTCATCGGCGGCCTGGTACAGGCACTCGATGATCCCGGCATGGAACGGCTGGCGTACGTCGTAGGTGACGCCGATCAGTCCCGAATTGGCGCGCCGCAGCCCCGCTGCCCGCGAGTCGGGCCGGTAGCCGATGCGTTTCGCGGCCGCCCTGACCCGTTCCCGGGTGGCCTCGGAAGCACCCGGGGCATCCCGGAACACGATCGAGGCCAGGGACACCGAGCAGCCCGCCTCCCGGGCCACATCCACCAGGGTGACCCGTCCGCGGCGCCCCGGGGGAGCGGGCCGGGAAGGATCATCGGACATGAGGCCAGTCTAATCGGGCCTATCCGGGCACGAACCCAAGCCGGTCAAAAACCGAATCTGCCGGGCACCGGGCCCGCCAGGCGTCGTAGGCTCCGGCGGCGCGTTCCCGGGCCGTGGCCCACCCGGCCGGGCCGCCCGCGGCGAAGTCGTCGATCGCGGCTGCCCAGGCCGCCGGGTCCCGGCCCTCTACGAGCGCCCCGCCGCCGGCGGCGACCGGCCCATCCCACGGGGTCACCGACCTGGTGAGCAGCACCGGGCAGCCGGCCGCCAGGGCCTCGGCGATGGTGTGCCCGAAGTTCTCGCTCGCAGTGGGGAAGACGAACACGTCCGCGGCGGCGAACCCGGCGGCGACCCGTTCGGGGCGGATCTGGCCAGTGAACTCCACCGGGTGCCCGGCCTGCGCGGCGAGCGCCTCGCAGCGGGCCAGGTAGCCCGGGTCGGCCGCGCCGTGCACGCTGACCTGAACCGGGGCGCTGACCTGCGGCAGGGCGCGCAGCAGCACATCCACGCCCTTCTTGGGGGAGACCCGGCCCAGGTAGGCGATCCGCAGCGGGCGGGCCTCCCCGGCGGCCGGGCTGTCCCCGCAGCCTCGCACGGCCCGGGCTGGCAGCTCGGTCTCGTTCTCCCGCACCACGATCCGCGCACCTGGCAGGACCGCGGCGATCTCGGTCGCCTCAGCCGGGGAGGAAGCATGCCAGGCCACGCCGGTGAACAGCCCGGCGGCCCGGGCCAGGCGCAGGAAGGCCCGCTTCCGGCCGCCCTTGAGCGCCAGCGCCCCCGCCCCGAACTCGCCGCGCGGGGCGATCACCACCGGGGGCATCCGCAGCAGCCCCAGCCGCCGCGCCACCAGCGGAAGCACGCTCCACACCGGCGGGAACACCCCGGTCAGGTACGCCACGTCCGGGCGGGAAGCCAGCGCCTCCCGCCACGCCCGCCACCAGGCGCGGGCCGCCGCCGGGCGCAGCAGCGAGCCCGCGGAGCGCACCGGCAGGTAACGCACCCGCGCCCGCCCGGCCGGGACCCAGCCGGTGGCCGGCACCTCCATCGGAGAAGCCTGCTCCCAGTCGTAGGCGCTGGTCAGCACGGTGAACTCGTGCCGGTCCCCGTGCTGGGCGACCATCGCGGCCAGGCTGCGCACCGGTCCGCCGGCGCGCCACGCCGGGACGTAGTACGGCGAGACGACCAGCACCCGCAGGCGGCTCACCGGGGCCGTTCCCGCAGCCCGGCCCACTGCGCGTGCCGCCGGTAGGTGGACAGGATGAACCGCACGGTCCGCTCCGAGACGTTGCCGATGTCATAGCCGGCGGGCACCTGGGCGCGCTGGTACCTGGCGCAGGCGCGCATCGCATCCCGCGCCGCCTCGATGACGTTGCCCGCGTCCAGACCGGTCATGATGATCGAGCCGGCGTCGAGGGCCTCGGGGCGCTCGATCGAGTCGCGCAAGGTCACCGCCGGGAACCCCAGGAGGGACGATTCCTCGCTGATCGTGCCGGAATCGGACAGCACGCAGGCCGCGTCGAGCTGCAGCCGGATGTAGTCGGTGAAACCCAGCGGCGGGTGGAAGGTGATGCCGCTCAGGTCGCGCGGGCCCGCCCCGGGCGTCCCGGTCAGCTGGTCCAGCCGCTTGCGGGTGCGCGGGTGCGTGGACACCAGCACCGGCATCGCGAACTCGTCCCGGGCGGCGACGAGGCAGTCCAGCAGCGCCCCGAGCCGGGCGGGGTCGTCGACGTTCTCCTCCCGGTGGGCGCTGGCCAGCAGGTACCCGCGCGGCTCCAGGCCCAGGTCGCTGGTGGCGGCTGAGGCGGCGAACGCCTCCTCGTGGTAGTCGAGTACCTCCTTCATCGGGGAGCCGGTCAGCAGGATCCGCCGCGGCGCGATCCCCTCGGCCAGCAGGTTGCGCCGGGCGTGCTCGGTGTACACCAGGTTGAAGTCGGCCACGTGGTCGACGAGGCGCCGGTTGGTCTCCTCGGGCACGTTGGCATCGAAGCAACGGTTGCCGGCTTCCATGTGGTACACGGGAATCCGCAGCCTCCTGGCCATCACGGCAGCGATCGCGCTGTTGGTGTCGCCGAGGATGAGCACCGCATCCGGCTGCTCGGCCAGCATCACCTCCTCGGATCTGATGAGGGTCTCGCCGAGGGTGCGCCCCAGGCTGGAGGTGCCCACCTGGAGGTAGTGATCCGGGGGGCGGATGCCGAGCTGGTCGAAGAAGATCCCGTTGAGTTCGTAGTCGTAGTTCTGCCCGGTGTGGACCAGCACATGCCGCACGGTCTCGTCCAGGCGGGCCATCACCCGGGAGAGCCGGATGATCTCGGGCCGGGTTCCCACGATGGTCATGACGGTGGTCATCGGGCCTCCTGCCCGCCGGTCAGATCCTTGACGTACAGGTGCATCCGGCGTCCCTGCGCGGTCGTGAACGTGCGCTCGATCCGCCAGCCGTACCGCTGGTAATGGCGGTTGACGGCGTCATTGCCGTCAGCGTCGGTGGTCAGGTAGGCGCGGGCGGCCCCCCGCCCGGCGGCGGCGCGAGCCCAGGCGACGGTGAGCTGCCCGCCCAGGCCCTGGCCGGACGCGGCGGGGTCGACGCACAGCGAGGCGAGCAGGGC
>CAMCQD010000085.1 GCA_945876925.1 uncultured Dermatophilus sp. | reverse complement strand
CATCCACGCCCACCGACCACGCCGAAACCCCGAACCCGAGCCGGACGTCCCAGCCCCTACCGACGAGGAAACAGCCGCAGATACTCCAGCTCCCCCTACAGATGATTCGGGCCGGTTGGTGGGGTTCTTGCCCGGTGAGACGGTGCTCGTCGCCCAGGTCACCAAGGAAGTGGCGGCGGATGAGAACGGCACCATCACCCCACCCGACACTGCCTTGGGTCCGGTGGTGGTGGTCGGACGGACGTCCGGAACCCTGGTCGTGCAGGAGGAGTCTTGAGTGCGCAGCAGCGGCAGAGCGGGTCGATGGGCGACGAACTGACCAACGCCGCCCTCATCGGCCTCATAGGCCTGTTCATCCTCACCCTCATCCTCCGAGCGACCGGGTCGGTCGCGGCGTTCCTCACCGGCGCCCCGCAGCCCTCAGCGAACTGGGCGGCAGGTGCCGGGGTGTTGTTCAACCCCGGTAACCCCGCCGAAGCCCTCGGCGCGCCTGGTCTCAGCCCCGTCGCGTACTGGGTCACCACCGTGGTGGTCCTGGCTGTGCTGGGCGCGCTCGGCGGTTGGGGGTGGGTCGTGTGGCGGCGCCGTTCTCATGCTCAGGAGGTGGATCCGCATCGGTTGGCGGGGATCGCGACGCGGCACGAGGTCGCCCAGGTCGCCTCGGAGAAGGTGCTACTGAAACGGGCCTCGACGTTGCGGCCGTCACTGAAGAACCCGACGCCGGGTGAGGTGGGGTATCGGCTCGGGACGTCGAAGGGACATGGGGTGTGGGCGAGTGTGGAGGACTCAATCCTGCTGATCGGCCCGCCCCGCTCCGGCAAAGGCTTACACATCGTCATCCCCGCCATCCTCGACGCCCCCGGCCCCGTCGTCACCACCTCGACCCGGCCCGACAACCTCACCGCCACCCTCCGCGCCCGGCAGCACCGCGGCCCGGTGGCGGTGTTCGACCCCCAGCACCTGGCCGAAGGACTCCCGGCGGGGATGCGCTGGTCACCCGTCCGCGGCTGTGAAGACCCGCTGACAGCGATGATCCGCGCGACCGGGCTGGCCTCTGCCACCGGGTTGTCGGCTGGTGGTGTGGAATCGGGCGGGTTCTGGGAAGGCAAAACCCGCACCGCCCTCCAATCCCTCCTCCACGCCGCCGCGTTGGACTCTCGAAAGCCGGCGGACTTGTTCCGGTGGACCCTCGACCCCGCCGCCGCGGCCGAAGCCGTCGCAATCCTCACCAACCACCCCGACGCGGCAGCCGGGTGGGCTGACTCGCTCGGGGCGATGATCGACGCCGACCCCAAGACCCGCGACTCCATCTGGCAAGGCGTCGCCCTCGCCCTCGGCGCCCTCGCAGACCCCCGCGTCCTCGACGCGGTCACACCCCGCGAGGGCGAGACCCCATTCGACCCCGAGACGTTCCTGCGCGAGTCCGGGACCCTGTACCTGCTCGCCACGGGTGCTGGTGCCGGGGCGTCCGCGGCGTTGGTGGCGGCGTTCATTGAAGACCTCATCGAAACCGCCCGGCGTCTCGCCGCCCGCTCACCCGGCGCACGGCTCGATCCACCCCTCCTGCTGGCCCTGGATGAGATTGGGAACCTCGCGCCGCTGCCGTCCCTGCCGACGTTGATGGCCGAAGGTGGCGGCACCGGGATCACCACCCTGCCCGTCCTGCAATCGCTCGCTCAGGCGCGCGACAAGTGGTCCGATCACCAAGCCGGAGCGATCTGGGACGCCGCCATCGTCAAACTCATCCTCGGTGGCGCCTCGAACAGTCGCGACCTCCAAGACCTCACCACTCTCATCGGCGAACGCGACGAATACACCGACTCCGTCACGCTCGGTGACCACGGGACCAGGTCGAACCAGCGCTCCGTGCGGCGAGTGCCGATCCTGCCACCCGATCGCATCCGCACCCTCCCGTTCGGCACCGGCGTCACCCTGCTCCGCTCCGCGCCACCGATCATCACCGACCTCACCGCCTGGCCCACCCGACCCGACGCCAACACCCTCAAGCGGGATCGTCGTGAACTGGAACAGCTTCTCCAGGTCGGACTTGCAGCGCAGGACGAGTAGCCCGGGGGCGGTCGGTGCACCTGACCGGTACCACCAACCCACACCACCAGCGGGTTGCATCCACGAGTTGAGAGGTACCGCGTCATGGCCATCCGCACCCAGGAATCCCTTTCCGGGTTCATCGCATCCGACCCGCAGCTGACCTACACCGACCGCGGCGATGCCCGCTTCTACGCCCGCTTCGGCCAGGATAATTTCCAGCGCGAAGAGGACGGCACCTTCACAAAACTGGAGCCGTCTTTCGGCAATCTGGTGCTTTACCGCGCCACCGCCGAGCGGGCTTTCGAACGCTTCACCAAGGGCGACCAGTTCGTCGCCGAAGGCTACGCCCACGACTACACCTACGAGCGCGACGGACAGACCATCGCGGGCGAGGAGTTCGTCGCCAAGAAGATCGGGCACGACACCGCCCGCACCTGCTACGACGTCGACCGCACACCCCGCCAGGCACTCGAACGCCAGGCGGCTGGGCAGGCCTTCGAACCACCCCAGCAGCAGCAAACCGCACCTGCTGCCGACAGCCTCAGCATGTGACCCGGGGGAACGATCATGAGCACTCACGGCCCCGAGCCCGACGACCAGTACGAGGACCCCGGCATCTTCGACGACCACCCCCACACCCCCGACACGAGCGCGCTGCCCGAGCCACCGCACCCGATCAACTGGAACCTGCTATCAGCGCAGGATCTGGAAGCAGAACTGCTAGAACTGAACCGGTGGGTCGACTGGCTCCGCCATACCTACGGACTGCCTGCCTCGGTCGTCCCGCCCTACTGGCATCGCCATCCCGAACTGGTCTGGGAACTGTCCGCGCTGCACCTGCACTGGCTGTGCGCCTACGACCCCGAACAAAACGGTTCCGCGCCCCTGGGCTGGCACCGCGACTTCGCCGACGCCCGCCACCGTCTGCGCGACTGGGTCACCGCCTCCGGCACCCGCCTGGACCGAGACCGTCCCACCCGACAGACCACCTGGCCCGGTGAAGAACCCCAACCCAGCCACGACGAGTCCGTCATCACTGACCGGGATGCCGACTTCGTCCAGTTCGTCATTGACCAAGTCAACGAACGCCAGGCTGCTGAGGACGCCTTTTACGCGAGTCTGGATGACCGGATCGGCCCGGCGACCGGTGAGGTTCGTGACGACGTTCTCGGCTCGGAAGGCGGCTGAAGATGGTGCGCCGGTATCGCCGCGCCACGGCCCGAGTCGAGGCGGATCGGCCCCTGCGCGTCCGGTATGAGCCGCGTGAAGAAGTCGATGCCGCGAAGGTTGCGGAGGTGTTGATCCGGATCGCGCTGCGCACCGCTGGCGACCAGCCCGTCGGGCAGTCCGGTGCCCATCTTCGTCGCCCGCTCGTAGCCGGTCGCTAGACTGGGCTCACATCAAGTTTCGGCGCTGTTGGCACCTGCCTTGCTAAGCCCCGTTCGCGGGGTGTTCTTTTCGACTCTGACGTGACCGCCTCCGGCGCCCCACCCGCCCCCAGTCATGTGGGGGCTTGTGAAAGGCGGTCACCATGACACTCGATCAGCTCTCCGGCCTCGACATCTCAGGCCTTCGACGCCTCGCCCGCACCACACCACGCCCAGACGCCACAGCAACCGAGGGAGAGGGGCAGGTGGCGGCGATCAGCTACCTGCGGGTGTCCACCAAGGATCAGGCCACCCGCAACGGGCTGGAAGAGGGTCTGTCGATCCCGGCCCAGCGCGAAGCCGCGCAGCGCAAGGCCGAACAGCTCGGTGCGGTCATCATCAAGGAGTTCATCGAGCCCGGCGAGTCCGCCAAGACCGCCCAACGACGCGCGCTCCAAGAGATGCTCGACTACGCCACCACGCACCCGGTGCGGTACTGCATCATCAACAAGGTCGACCGCCTCGCCCGCAACCGGCTCGATGACGCCAAGATCCACGCCGCGCTGCGGGATGCGAACATCAGCCTGGTCTCGGTCACCGAGAACATCGACGAGACCCCCTCAGGGATGCTCATGCACGGCATCCTGGCCTCCATGGCCGAGTTCTACTCGCTGAACCTGGCCCAAGAAGTCCTCAAAGGCATGACCCAGAAAGCGGCCATCGGCGGCACCCCCACCAAAGCGCCACTGGGCTACCTCAACGTCCGCACCACCGACGCCCGAGGACGCGAGTCCCGCGAGATCGAGATCGACCCCGAACGCGCCGACCTCGTCCGTTTCGCCTTCACCGCCTACGCCACCGGCAACTGGTCCCTGTCGCGCCTGGCCAAAGAACTCACAGCCCGCGGCCTGACCACCCGGCCCACCCCCTCACAGCCAGCCAAACCAGTCACCACCACCGGGCTGCACAAGATCCTGACCAACCCCTACTACCAGGGCACCGTCACCTTCCGCGGCGTCACCTACGACGGCACCCACCAGCCCCTCGTCGACGCCGAGACCTGGCTGCGGGTCCAAACCAACCTCGACGCCAACAACGCCCGCGGCGAACGACCCCAGAAGTACGACCACTACCTCAAAGGCACCCTGTACTGCTCCTGCGGAGCCAAGCTCATGATCGAACGCCCCCGCGACAAGACCGGGGACCGCTACGAGTACTTCACCTGCTCCGGACGACGCCGCAAAACCACCAACTGCACCCGCTCCGCGATCCTTGCCGAACGCGCCGAAGCCGAGATCGAACGCACCTACCAGCGCAACTCCCTGAGCCCGGCCCAGGCCGAGCACGTCCGGAAGGTCCTCAACGACGTGTTCGACCAGCTCGAAGGATCCAGCGAGGACGAACGCAAGCTCCTGACCGCCCAGCGCGACAAGCTCGAAGCCGAACGCCTCAAACTCGTCCAAGCTCACTACGCCGACGCGATCCCCCTCGACCTCCTCAAAAGCGAACAAGACCGCATCCGCGCCAGCCTCGATCAGATCACCACCCGGCTCGACAACCTCACCGACACCTACGCCGACGCCCGAACAGGCTTGGACCAGCTCACCGAACTCCTCGTCGACCTCGACGACCTCTACAACAAGTGCGAACCAGCCGAAAGACGCATCCTCAACCGCGCCCTGTTCACCCGCATCACCATCGACGACGAAGAGAACGCCACCTACACACCCGACGAGACCACCGCCAGCGTCCTCGCCCACACCAGCATCGACGCCCCGGCGGACGTCACCGCAGAAACAAAACTGCCCCGCCATCAGGCGGGGCAAGTTTCGATTTTCTCATCTTACGTGGAGCTGAGGGGACTCGAACCCCTGACCCCCTCGTTGCGAACGAGGTGCGCTACCAGCTGCGCTACAGCCCCGAGTGCGCTCGGCGCGGATGAAACTCTAGCATCGCACCACCGTCTCAGCCGAATCGGCACACTCGCGCGCCCCTGGGCGGGCACGCCGCTCGCAGCCGCCCGGGCGCGGCTAGCCCGGCGCTCAGGCGCCGACGATCCGCGGCTGATGCAGCTGCTCGTCCCAGTCGAGGTCGTCGGCGTCGAGATCGATCGGCACCGGCACCTCGCTGACCGGCATCGGCGGAGGCAGCGGACGGTACGCCCTCGCCTTGAGGGCGTACGTGGGGGGCGGCACCGGCGTGGGTGCCCAGCCGTCCCCGGCGGCAACCGGTTCCGCCGGAGCCGGAGCGGGCACCGGGTCATCCTCGTAAGCCGCCAGGTCGAACACCTCCGGTGCCGGCCGGCTGCCAGTCCCGGTCGCCGCGCGCACCCCGCCGGAAACCGCCATCGCTGCGTCCCCGTCCCCGGTGCCGAACTGCTCAGCGTGGCTCCCCCGCTGCCAGGACGGCAGGTAGTCCCGCGCGGCGGGCGACGGCACAGGTTCCGGCGCGGGGAGTACGGCAGTGACCTGCGAGCGGGACCCGGATCCTGCCTCGCGGCGCAGCCGCTCATCCCGCTCTGCCGCGCGCCGACGGGCGGCTGCCGCCCGGGACCGGGCCGAGCGCCGGGCCAGCGTGGCCGCGCGCATGAGCGCCGCATCCGCACCCGCCACCACCAGCGCAGCCACCGGAAGCATCCACGTGACCAGCGAGAATACGGCCAGCAGCGCGGAGACCAGGGCCACTACCAGGGCAGTAGCCAGCACACCCGCCCTCACCTGATGCCACGACGTCCAGCTCATCGAGCTGAACACCGAGAACAGCGGGGTGACCCGGGTGCGGCCGTCCGGGTGCCGGGCACCGCTCCCGGTCTCCTCAGCATCAGCCGGGCAGTCTCCCTCCTGGATGGCCCGGCTGGCAACCACCGTGTGCGCGGCGATAGCCGGAGCGTGCGCGCGCTCCAGCGCCCCGGCGGACAGCGGCCGGCCAATTCCCAGGCTGGTGGAGGTGATCCGCGCCGACGGCTCGATGCTCGCATTGGCTTCCGCGCGACGCTGCAGCACCCGCATCTGGCTAGAGAACCGGTCGACGTTCCGGGCAGTCGCCAGCTGCTCCCGCCGTCTCGCAACGTAGAGAACCAGGTAGGCAATCCACGTCGCGATAACGGCCACGAAAATCAGGCTGCTCGGCGACACATCACTACGTTAAAGGGTGTTGACCTGGCACAACAGCCCCGAAAGGGGCGTGTCGGCCGGGAAATCACAACTGTGTGATTCCAGGGTGCCGCTCACCTGCGACGCTTATCCACCCCCTGCCCGGGCCCCGGCAACCGGAACCGCCCGGGCACGCCTCCGGCGCCCGGGGAACCTGCCCGCATCTCCCGCAACCGAACCCGCCGGGGCAACCCGCCGCGGTCAGCGGCCAGGAGACGCCGAAGCCCCCGCCAGGGACCGCCCCCGACTGCACCGCCTGACGGGGCAGCACTCACCCGGCCCCGGCACCCGGTGGCACCCAGGGTTCACCTCTCCCCGCAACCGATCCCCCGCCCGAACGACCGGCTCGCCGCTCCCGGGAAACCAGCTCGCCTCTCCCAGCAACCGAATCCGCTGCGGGGAGCGGTCAGGTGGCGCTGATGGAGCCGCGGGCGAGCCGGGCCTCGGCCCGCTCGTACCATTCGTCGAACAGGGACCGGCCTGCCAGATCCTCGGCGGTCAGCGCGAACGTGAGGTGATCGCGCCAGGCCCCCTGGACGTACAGGAACCGGCGCCGCACGCCCTCGTCGCGGAAGCCGAGTTTCTCCACGACGCGCACGCTCGCGAGGTTCCCG
>CAMCQD010000084.1 GCA_945876925.1 uncultured Dermatophilus sp. | reverse complement strand
GCTGGTGCTCATGCTGATCGTCACCGGCGGGGTTCTGTACACCGCCGGCGGCATCGTCTAGGGGGTGCGCCGCCCGGTTCCGCTACCGCGCTGGTTCGGTTTCCACGAGGTGTTCCACGCCTGCACGGTGCTGGCCTTCTGCAGCCACTTCACCGCAGCCGCGCTGGCCACGAGGCTGACCGCGGTGGCCTGAGCGCCCCTCCCGGCAGGCCGGCACCGGCCGGAGGAAGCGCCCGGCCCGGACGCCGTGCCCGGGCCAGGGACTCTCCTGTGCCGCCTCCGCTGCCCGCGCCCGGCGGACCCGTCTCGCCGGCGGGCGATTCGCCCTCGAACACGTGGCGGTCGGCGCTGCGCAGATGCCCCAGCATGCTCCGCATGAGGAACCACAGCGCGAGGGCCAGCAGGAACAGGGCGAAGAAACCGCCTAGCCCGGCGGAGATGGCCTGGTTGACGGAGTCCATCAGCGCTCCTTGACGTCGTCATACGCCGGCCCGGCGGCGAAGGTCGCCGGATCGCGGGCCATCTCGTCAGCGTGCCCGGGGTCACCCAGCCCGGCGAACAGATCGTCTTCCTCACCGGCGAAAGGCACGTACGAAACGGCTAATTCAAAATCCTCCCACGGCCAGACCTCGCGTTCGATGTCCCGCGGCACGCTGAACCACCAGCCGTCCGGGTCGATCTGGGTCGCGTGGGCGAGCAGCGCCCGGTCACGCTGCCCGAAATAGTCCGCGCACGGCACCCGGGTGGTCACCGGGCGTTCCGCCCGGTCGCCGAGCCGTTCGATCCACTCGGCGAACGGGGAGGCCATCCCCCGCATGAGCAGCGCGCGATGCAGCGCCTTGATCCTCGCCAGCGAAATGGTCTGGTTGTAGTAGAGCTTGAGCGGCTGCCACGGCTCACCCGCCCCGGGGAACGCCCGCGGATCCCCGGCGGCGCGGAAGGCCGCCACCGAGACGTCATGGCAGCGGATGTGGTCCGGATGGGGATACCCGCCCTGCTCGTCATAGGTGGTGACCACATGCGGCCGGTCCCGCCGGATGAGCCGCACCAGCCGCTCGGCGGCCTCGGCCACGGGTACCAGGGCGAATGAGCCGGCCGGCAGCGGCGGAGGCGGCTCACCCTCGGGCAGGCCCGAATCGACGAAGCCCAGCCATTCGTGCGCCACCCCCAGGGCGTCCTGCGCGCGAGCCATCTCGACCCGGCGCAGGCCGGGCAGGTCGCGCTTGACCTCGGGATCGTCCTGCAGCCGGGGATTGAGGACGTCGCCTCGCTCACCGCCAGTGCACGAGACGACTTCCACGAGGGCGCCCTCGTCGACGTAGCGCGCGGAGGTGGCCGCGCCCTTGCTCGATTCGTCGTCGGGGTGGGCGTGCACCGCCATCAGCCGCCACCCGGCCATCGGTCCGGAGCTCATACGTATTCGTGGTCCTTTCGCTGTGTCAGCTCAGCCCGCTCAGGCGCGCCGTCTCCGCAGCTCCCGGCACCGCGCCGGCGGCGGATAGCCTGGTGCCCGTGGCCGACGATCGCACCCCCGGCGCCTCCGCGCCCCGCCCAGTGACGGCGGCTGCCCCAGACGGCGGCTCCCCGCCTGAGGCAACCGGCCCCGGGCTGGCACACCGCATCGCCGATCTGGAGGAAGCCGCCGCCGAGGAAGCCAGCCGGGCCCGCGGCCTGCGGCAGTACTGGCGCTCCATCTCCCCGGCGCGGCAACGGGTCGTCACCCTGGCTGCCGTGCTGGTCGTCCTCGGCTCGGCGATGGCGGTGTGGTTCGGCCGGGCATCGGCGCAGGACTGGCCCGTGCAGCGGGACCTGTCCTATACGGTCAGCGACGCGACCTCGGTCACGGTCCGGTTCGAGGTCACCAAGCCCCCGCAGATGAGCGCGGTCTGCGAGGTGGTCGCCCAGGAGGTCGGCAAGGCGGTGGTCGGCCGGGCCGATGTCGCCATCCCGCCTTCCCAGGCGCGCACCACCACGCATGAGGCGACCGTGAGGACCACCACGCTGGCGGTGATCGGCCAGGTGCGGACCTGCCGCCCGGCTGAGTAGCCGCACGGGGTATGATGCTGGTCAGCTAGCCCGCGATGTCCGTCCGCACCACCGTTGCGGACCCGATTAGCCGGTGGCTGGCGGTAGTCCGCCTGCCGTACGGGAATTCCCCCCGCTGGCACCGGGGTCACTTCACGCTTATAGTGGAGTGCTTACACGCCCATTCGGTCCGACACGCGAGCGATTCCGCGCCGTCCCGTCTCAGGCACGGCCACGTCACTGTGACGCTTGCAAACCGATCGGGCGTTTTCGTACATCACTACCAGCGACATCCGCCGCCGCCGTCGCGGAGAGCCCCGGCGGCGGCGAGTCACGACGAGGAGTTCACGTGCCCGACACTTCAACGCGCTCGGCCAGCTACCTCACGCAGGAGGCCTACGACAGGCTCCAGGCCGAGCTGACGCGCCTGTCGACCGTTGGCCGCACAGAGATCTCCAAGCGGATTGAGGCGGCCCGTGACGAGGGCGACCTCAAAGAGAACGGCGGCTACCACGCCGCTAAGGAAGAGCAGGGCAAGATGGAGGCCCGCATCCGCCAGCTCACCTCGCTGCTGGAGAACGCCGTGGTCGGCGACCCGCCGGCCGATGACGGCATCGTCGAGCCGGGGATGCTCGTCACCGTCGATATGTTCGGTGACGAGATGACCTTCCTCCTGGGCAGCCGCGAGATCGACAGCGCCGAGTTCGACGTGTACTCGGACCGCTCCCCCATCGGCGCCGCCCTCATGGGCAAGCACGTCGGGGACGAGGCGACCTACCAGGCTCCCAACGGCAAGGACATCACCGTCAAGGTGCTTGCCGCCAAGCCCTACGCCGGCTGATCGCGGGCCCGCGCATGACGATGACTTCACGCGGATCCGGCCGGGCCCATGAGGTGCTGGGCACCCCCATGGGCCCGCCGTTTCCCGCCGGGGCGCAGGTGCTCTACGTGGCGATGGGGTGCTTCTGGGGTGCCGAGCGGATCTTCTGGCAGCTTCCCGGGGTGATCACCACCGCCGCCGGGTACATGGGCGGGCAGCTGCCCGGCCCCAGCTACGAGCAGGTGTGCACCGGGGCCACCGGTCACGCCGAGACGGTGCTCATCGTGTACGACCCGGCCGTGACCACCCCGGTGAAGCTGCTGACTGCCTTCTGGGAGAACCACGACCCGACCACCGCGAACCGGCAGGGCAACGACATCGGCACGCAGTACCGCTCGGCGATCTTCTGGACCACCCCGGAGCAGCACGCCGCCGCGGAGGCGACCCGCGAGGCGTTCCAGCGTGAGCTCGACAAGGCCGGAGCCGGGGCGATCACCACGCAGATCCAGCCCGCCACGGCCGAGGCCGCCCCGGAAGGCGTCCAGCCCGCGGGCCCGTTCTACTACGCCGAGGACTACCACCAGCAGTACCTGCACAAGAACCCGCGCGGCTACTGCAATCACGGCCCCAACGGCTTCACCTGCCGCCTGTGACCCGGGCCGGGCTCGCCTCTTAGCGGTCGCCGGCTAGCTCGCGGCTGCGCAGGCCTGCCAGGGAGCGGATGAACAGCAGCTGGCCGATGAGGGCGATGATGAGGGCGGTGCCCGGGCCGATCGCGGCCATCGCGGTCGCGCCGCCGGTCATGCTCGTGATCGCGGCGCCCCAGGCCATGCCGGCTGCCCTGCGCTGCGGGCCGAGCCGCATGCGCAGGCACGCCACGGTCTCGGCGATCCCGATGAGGGCGATGGCGAACCCGGCCGCCACCGGCACGGTCATGGCCGCGCCTGCCGGGTCACGGCCGCCTGCGCGGTGCTCACCGGCCCAGCCCGAGCGGGCCGGTTTCGGGGTGGCTGGCCGCCCATTCGGTGACGGAGGCGGCTTCGGCTTCCCAGTCATGCGCTGCTGACATCATCCCGATCTCCATGTGGGTGGCTACCGGCGGCTGAACCGCGTACAGGTAGTGCGGCCGCGTCTGCTTGCGAGCGCGGGCGTTGATCTGGAAACGGTACGGCAGCAGCCACGCCGCGCGCGCGATCCCGCGCAAGCCGGGCACGAAATCACCTGCCAGGCCGAAGAACAGCTCAGTCCCGTAGTAGGGGCGGATGCCCTGGTACACCAGGCACATCTCGTGGTCGAGGAATCGCCTGCGGAACGGCTTCATGGCCAGTTCGTGGATATCGCGATCGGCTCGCAGCGCCCCGGCGCGAGCCGCGAAAGTGCTGGTGGCGGACAGGATGTGGATCCAGCGCCGGCCGCTGGCCTCCAGGTCGGGCCGGGGCTGCCACACCCGGGGGACGCCGTGCAGCCGCCGCTGGCCCGGATCGGCCAGGTCGTCCGGCCGTGACCCGGAGACGGCGAAGTACTCGACCCCGTGGGCGCGCAGCTGACTGGCCCCGTCCGCCAGGACGGTGAAGGCATCGGCGGTCATGAGGTAATCGTCTTCGAAGTAGGCGATGACATCGTCATCTCCCAGGCGCAGCAGGTCCGGGATATCCAGCGCGAACCGGTAGCTGCCGAGCAGCCCGACGGGCCCGTTAGTGGTGGTGAGGATCTGACCGGTGGCTTCCATGACGCGCATGCGCGCCTCCGGGATCGGACCGTCATTGGCGTAGACGACCCGCAGGTCCACCCCGGCCGCCCGGGCCGCATGCGCGGCGCGCACGAACGACGCCAGCACGAGTTCCTTACTGAAGCAGGGCGGCCGCGGTTTATCGTTACCCCCACCGTACGAGCGCAGCACCACGCACAGTCGCATTGATAACCCTTCACCCCGGGCACGCTCCGGCTGTCGTCACCGTCCTCCTGGCTCGCCGCCGCTGCTGCGTGCGCTGCCCACCCTACCAACCAGGACGCCCAGCGCCCGGTCACGAGCCTGCGCACCGTCAGCGCAACCTGGTATGCATTACCTTACGAATCGGTTACCGGGCGGGAGGCGACGCGGCCACCATCCCCCGCAGGTCAGGGCAGTTCACGCCGCAGCCAGGCGGACTCGGCGTTGAGCCGGTCGAGCAGCGAGGACAGCGCCGCCGAGCGCCGCTCCATCTGGGCCTGGCGCTGATCCCGGTCCCACTGGGGAGCGGCCGAGGGCGCGCCGGCTTCCCGCAAGGCCATCTGCTCGCTGGTCAGCCGCACCGCCAGCAGTCCGATCCGGGCGTCCAGGGCCTCCCGGGCGGTAGCCGCGACCTCGGCGGCAGCCGCCCGCACGGCGGTGCGGGTTCCGCCCGGGTCCTCGGTCAGCGCCGCGGCGAACGCCTCCCGGTCGAAGGTGAGCCGGGTGCGCGCGAACGCATCGGCATGCAGGACCACCCCGGGAACCGCCATCCCCGGGCGGCCGGGCACCCCCGGCGTGCCCGCGACGGCTGCGGTGATCGCCGCCGCCAGCTGCGCCGCAGCAGCGTCCTGGGCCAGCGGCGAGGCGGCCGGCGGCGCCTGCGGCCACGGCACCGCCCCCGCGGCCGGGGAGGGCGCATCTGCTCCGGGAGCGGGCCCGCCCTCGCTGAGGCTGGCGATGACCTGCCCGGCCGAGACGGCGAGGGCTTCGACGGAGTCGATCAGCTCATCCACGGCGGGGCGCACGGTGAGCGTCACCTGCCGGCCTTCTGCCCCCGGGGCCAGCGTGATGGCCAGGCCCGGGATCGGGCCGTCCAGTGAGGTGTCCTCCGAGGTGCCGCTCCAGCCCAGGCCATTGGAGGTGGACACCGCCACCGTGCCGGTACGCGGCGCCAGCAGCGAGAAACCGCCCAGGATGTCCCGCGCGGGGCCCCCGGCGCGCACCGCGGCGACCCAGGCTGGCCCCTGCTGCGATTCGACGATGAGGTGGGCTAGCCCGTCCTCGCCCAGCTGCACGCCCGCCGCCACCGGGCGCCCCGCGGCGGAGGCGGCGGCGGTGAGCATCTCGGCTACCGTGCCGAGGGTCGCCGGGGCCTGGATCGCGACCTCGGTGAACGGCTCGCCCCGCTCGGCGCCGGGCCCGGCCAGGGTGCCCAGCGCCAGCGTGATCGAGTTCCCGCCCGCGAGATCCGCCCCGGCCGGGACGCCGCCGCGGCTGATGACGATATCGCCGCGCGCCACGGCGACGACGCTGACCTCGATCTCCAGGGGCGCGGTGAGCACGTCGGGATCGATCGCCCAGGCCGGCGACCTGCCCTCGGCGCTCTCCCCGGCCTCATCCGGGCCCGCCGGCACCGGCCAGCGATTATCGACCCGAACCAGGTCCGGATCGGAGGAGGTCACCGACAACGGCACGAACGGGCGCGCCTCCGCGAGTGCCCCGGCGACCTCACCGGCGCCGCGCACGCTGGCGGCGAACTGCTGCAGGTCGGTGATGAGATTCTGGGCCGCCCGGGCCGAAGCCGGGCCAGTGCCCGCCGGAACCGGCCCGCTGGAGGAGGCCACCATCCCGGCGTAGAACCCCGCAGGCGGACCAGCGAGGATGGCGCTGACAGCAGCAGCGCAGTCGAGGCGCCGGGCCGCCGCCTCCGCCCGGGCGCTGATCACCGCCGTGAGCCCGGCCAGCAGGCCGGCCGCGTCCGGTGGCGTGACCTGCCCGTCAGCCGGGGGTGCGGGGTCTAGCCGCAAGGTGGCCTCGGCCCGGGCCACGACGGCGATGTCCTCCAGTGCCCGCGCCGCATCGGGCAGCACCGTATTGAGGGTGGTGAGGACGCCGCCGAGCCGCCCGCCGATGCCGTCGGCCGCCTGCCCGGCGGCGCTCACCTGAAATCCGCGCTCTGGCGCGGGCGCGGCGGGCAGGGCGGTCCCGGCCCCCTCCGCTGCGGGGTCATCCGGCTGGGCCGGGCCGAATCCGACCGGTTCTGCCTCCGACCGGCTGACCAGGGCGTGACCGGCCAGGTCAACCGTCAGGGTGCCGTCCCGGGCGGTGCGGGTACGGGCGCCGGCCAGTTCGGTGAGCTCGCCGAGCACCGCGGACAATTCCTCGTCGGCGACGTGCTCGGCGTTGCCCCGCCAGGAGCGCCGGGCGGCGTTCTCCTGGGCGACGACGGCGGCGAGCTCGTTGATCCTGGCGACCTGGGTGCGGGCTGCCTCGGCGGCCTGCTCGCTGAGCCTGGCCAGGCCTGCGCGCATATGGTCGATCCGGGCGAGCACGACGGCGGCCTCGGCGTTCTCGCGGGCGGCGTCCCGCTCGCGGCGGTGCTCCCGGGCGCTGCCGTCCTGGTCGTGTGCGCTGGCCTGCTGCTC
>CAMCQD010000083.1 GCA_945876925.1 uncultured Dermatophilus sp. | reverse complement strand
CCGGGTACTCCAGCAGGCCGTCCTCGTGTGACTCCTCGACCAGTGACTGGCAGTTGCCGACCACCCCGGGTAGCAGCCGCACGATCGCCTCGGTCATCGCCAGCACGGCCGCCTCGCCGCCGTTGAGCACGTAGTCGCCCAGGGAGATGATCTCGGCCCTCCCCTCGAACGCCTCGGTGGCGTAGTCGTACACCCGCTCGTCGATGCCCTCGTACCGGCCGCAGGCGAACACCAGATGCCGTTCGGTGGCGAGCTCGCGGGCCAGCGCCTGGGTGAACGGGCGTCCTCCCGGCCCGGGGAAGATGAGCCGGGGCGTGACCGGTTCCGGAGCAGGCGGCGCGCCCGGAGCAGGCGGGGCATCCGATCGGCCCGCGCGCGCGCCGGCGAGCACCGCGTCGAGGGCGTCCCCCCACGTGGCCGGGATCATCACCATCCCGGCCCCGCCGCCGTACGGGGTGTCGTCCACCGTGCGGTGCCGGCCGGTGGCGAAGGAACGCAGATCCCAGGCGCGCACATCGAGCAGGCCATCGCGCCGGGCCTTGCCGATGAGAGACAGCTCCAGCGGGGCCAGGTACTCCGGGAAGATCGTGACCACGTCGATCCGCATCGCCGGCGGGGTCACGCAGGGGCCGGGCGCGGAGCTCATGAACCCGCCAGGTCGAGCAGGCCCTCGGGCGGGTCGATGACGATGCGGCGGGCCTGGATGCTGACCAGCGGGACGATCTCGTCCACGAACGGCACCAGGGCCTCGCGGCCATCGTTCAGCCGCAGCCTGAGCAGGTCCTGAGCGGGGCGCACGAGGAGCCCGCTCACCTCGCCGAGTGGCTCCCCGGCCGGGGTGAACGCCCGCATGCCCAGCAGTTCGTCCTCGTACCAGCCCTCGTCACCGTCAGGCGGGGCATCCTGGCCCTCCAGGCCGGCGGCCAGGCCCGGACCGGGAGCGCGGTCGCCGGTGACGCCCGCGCCGTCACCGGCGTCACAGCCTGCGAGCACGGCACCGGGCTCACCTTCACGGCCTGCCCCGGCGCCCGGCCCCGCCTGCCTGTCGCCGTCTCCTGGCGCGGACGGCCGGGCCTGGGCGAACAGCCGGGTGCCGCGCAGCGCCTCGGCCGCGGTCCGGTCCCGGGCCTGCTCGAAGGCCAGCAGCGTGATCCCCTTGTGCACCCGCATGCCGCGGATGGTCAGCTCCCCGCCGGGCTCGGCGATCAGGCGCTGCCCGACGGCGAACCGCCGCTGCGGCGCGTCGGTGTGCACCTGCACCGTCACCTCCCCGGCCAGGCCGTGCGGACGGCCGATCCGGGCGACGAGTACCTGCATGCTGCCCCCTCGTTGCGAACAAACGCGCATCGGGGCGCCCCGCACGTGGGGGTGCCCCGATGCCCTGGCCCCGAAGACCTGCTGGTGCGCCCGGTGACCGGCCGGTCAGTGCTCGCGGTCGGTGTCGACGATGTCGACCCGCACCTGCCGCCCGCCCGCGAGCGCGCCCACGACGGTGCGCAGCGCGCTGGCGGTGCGGCCCGAACGGCCGATGACGCGGCCCAGGTCGTCCGGGTGGACGCGAACCTCCAGGACGTCCCCGCGCCGGTGGCCCCGGCGGCGGACGATGACGTCCTCGTCGTGCTCGACGATCCCGCGGACGAGGTGCTCGAGCGCCTCCTCCAGCACGGTCAGTCCTCGGCCTTCGGCTCTGCGGCTGCGGCCTCCTGGGCGGCAGGTGCCTCAGCGCCGTCCTGCGCCGGCTCGGAGCTGGCATCGGCCTTCTTGCGCGCGGTGGCCGGGCCCCGCTTGGCGAACTCGTCGTCAGCCTTGCCGGCTGCGGCGAGTGCCGCCTCGTACAGTTCCTTCTTGCTGGGCTTGGCGGCGGCGGTCTTGAGGGAGCCCTCGGCCCCCGGCTCACCCTTGAACTTCTGCCAGTCGCCGGTGATCTTCAGGAGCCTGGCGACCTGGTCGGTCGGCTGGGCACCGACCCCGAGCCAGTACTGGGCCCGCTCGGAGTTGATCTCGATGACGGACGGCTCGCGCGTCGGGTGGTAGACGCCGATCTCCTCGATGGCCCGGCCGTCCCGCTTGGTGCGGGAGTCCATGACGACGACGCGGTAGAAGGGGCTGCGGATCTTGCCCATGCGCTTGAGGCGAATCTTGACGGCCACGTTGGTGGTGTCTCCTGTATCTGATGCGTGAGCGTGGCGAGACCGCACAGTCGCAGATGCGGGGGATCAGCGCTCAGGGGTAGGCGCGTCGCAGGTATCCTGCGGGCGCCTGGTTCGCGGGATTCTGCGACTCGAATACCGCCGCCCTCACCGGGGCGGAACACGGACCGGGCACGCCAGCAGGGCGCTGCCACGCGGGTACGGGAGTCAAGTGTGCCAGATCCCGGCCTGATCGCCCGCATCGCCGGGCCCGGGTTCATCCGTGCCGCTGGCCGGGGTGCCGCGCGGGGCCGGCCGGGTGGCCCCGGCCGCGATCGCCTCCAGCGCCACCCGGACGAGGGCGCGTTCGCCGGCCAGGGCTTCCAGCGGCCACACGGTGACGTTCCCGGCGCTGACGCCGCGCTCCCCGGCCGCGGCCAGCAGCGGCGGCACCTGGGCGCGCGGACGCGCGGTGAGCAGCACGGCTCCCGTGACCGCGTCCGCGAGCCGGTCGGCTATCTCCCCGGCCGGGGGACCGGGCGTTAAGTCCCGCACCAGCGGCACGCCCAGCTCGGCAGCCAGCCGCCGCGCCCGGGCCAGCGCCTGTCCTGGCTGGCCGCGTAGCTGCGGCCCGGGTTGCGTGGCGAGCACGACCACGAGAGGCTGGGTCACCCGCGTGCCCGGGCTGGCGGGCGCGTACGCCGCCGCGGGCCATTCCTCCCGGCTCATGCCGTAGACGATGTGGTCGCGCCAGGCTTCCACCCCGTCGGCGTCGGCCAGCCACAGGTACCGGGACCACTGCCCCCGGCGGGTGAAGCCCAGCCGGCGCAGCGCCCCCGCGGAGGCGGTGTTGCCCGGCTGCACGCACGCCTCCAGCCGGTGCAGGCCCATCCCGTGCGGCGAGGGGGCGAACGCGATCCCGACGATGAGGGCCAGTCCCTCGGTGAATAGCCCGCGCCCGGCGTACGGGTCGTAGCTGTCATAGCCGAGCGTCGCCGCGAGCGACCGCCCCCGGGTGATGGCGGTCACGTTGACTTTGCCGACGATTCCGTGCTCGCCCTCGGGGTGCAGCGCCCGGATGAGGAAGGTGCGGTGCCTGTCCGACTGGTTGCGCACATGGTGGCCCAGGTCACGGGGGTCGACCGGGTTCCAGGGCCGCAGCCGCCCGGCGGACATGGACACCGCCCGGGCGTACTGCTCGAGGTCTGCTTTGCTGGGCGGGTGCACCCGCACTCACCGCCCGGTCGCCTGCCAGTCCCCCTCAGGCAACGATGCGCCCGTCGAGCACGATCCGGGTGGGCGAGCGCAGCGTGCCGATATCGGCGAGCGGGTCGTTGCTGACCACGACGAAATCCGCCGGAGCGCCCTCGGTCAGCCCCGGCCGGCCCAGCCATTCGCGGGCTTTCCAGGTGCCGGCGCCGATCGCCTCCGCGTTGGACAGGCCGGCCTTCGTCAGCTCCGCCATTTCCGCTGCGGCCAGCCCGTGCGGGATGGTGCCGCCCGCGTCGGTGCCCACGTAGATCGGGATCCCGGCCTCATGGGCGGCCCCGATGGTGTCGTAGCGGCGTTCGTGCAGGTCACGCATGTGCGCCGCGTATGCGGGGAACTTGGCCTCCCCTGCGGCGGCGATGGCCGGGAAGGTGGCGATGTTGATCAGGGTCGGCACGATCGCGATGCCTGCGGCGGCGAAAGCGTCGATGGTGCCGGGGACCAGCCCGGTGGCGTGCTCGATGCAGTCCACCCCGGCGGCGGCGAACTCGGCCAGGGAACGTTCCCCGAAGCAGTGCGCGGTCACGCGGGCGCCTTCCTCGTGGGCGGCCGCGATGGCCGCGGGCAGGCTGCCGGCCGGCCAGCACGGGCCCAGGTCGCCTTCCTCCCGGTCGATCCAGTCACCGACCAGCTTGACCCACCCGTCTCCGGCGCGCGCCTGCGCCCGCACGTAGGCGACCAGGTCCTCTGGCTCGATCTCGTGGGCGTAGCCGCGGATGTAGCGCTTGCTGCGGGCGATGTGCCGCCCTGCCCGGATGAGCCGGGGCAGGTCGTCGCGGTCCTGGAGGAACCGGGTGTCCAGGGCTGAGCCGGCGTCGCGGATGAGCAGGGTGCCCGCGTCCCGGTCGGTGAGGGCCTGTTCCACGGCGACGTCCTTTGTCACGGCGCCGCCGTGGCCGAGCCCGACGTGGCAGTGGGCGTCCACGAACCCGGGGACGACGTACCCCTCGATCGTCTCGACGTCCCCGGTGACGGGCGGGGTGAAGGTGACCCGGCCCCCGACGACCCACAGCTGCGGGACCACCTCATCGGGGCCGAGCAGCACCTGGCCGCGCACGTGCAGCACCGTCGATCCCGCGCTCATGACCACCACGGTAACCCGCTGACGCACCCGGGCATCGGTGCTCCGGCGACGCAGCTCAGATCGGCTGGCGCGTAAGGCGTCCCGCGCCCGCGCGCCCCCGGCGGGACCGGCGTGGCGGGCCGGCCCCGCCGGGCGGATCACCAGCGGATCAGCGGCGGTTCCCGGTGCGGGTCAGCTGCCCTGCGAGGCGACCGCGCCCGCGAAGGACACCATGCCCGGCAGCAACGGCACGAGGGCCGCCTGGTAGGCGTGGTACACGTCCGGCTTGCCCCACCAGATCGTGTCGCTGGGACCGTTGGCGGGCGACAGCTCGTGCACCCAGCCGCCGTGCCCGGCGTCGAGCAGGTACCGGCGGGCGTAGTCCCACAGCCGCTCGTACCACTCCAGGTACTGCTCTTCGCCGGTCTCCTCGTACAGCGTCCACGCGGTGGAGATGCCCTCGCAGCACACCCAGTGCAGCCGCTCGGCCACGATCGGGCGGTCCTCGAAGTCGGTGGTGTATACGAACCCGTCGGCGCCGTCGACGTGCCATCCGCGGGTGATCGCCGCCTCGAACAGGGACCGGGCGTGCGGTACGGCGAACTCCAGCGGCGTGTCCAGCGCGCGGGAGGCGTTGATCCCGAGCCGGGCCCATTCGAGCACGTGCCCGATGGTGACGCCGTAGGGGCGGAACTGGTCGGCCGGCTTGTCTTCGTTGTAGCTGAGCAGGACGTTCCAGTCCTGGTCGAAGTGCTCGGGCAGGCGCCAGTCGTTGTCCCTGGCGAAGCCGTCGATCACCCGGGTGACGATGCGGCGGGCGCGGTGGCTGTAGGTGTCGTCGCCGAGTACTTCCCCGGCGGCGAGCATCGCCTCCACGGTGTGCATGTTGGCGTTGACGCCCCGGTAGTCCTCGCACGCCGACCAGGCGGCGTCGTACTCTTCCCGGGCCATGCCCTCGGTCTCGTCCCAGAAGTACGTGTCGAACACGTCGAGGGCTTCGGCGAGCAGCTTGCGCCCGCCCGGGTGCCCGGCCCTGGTGAGCGAGGCGGCGGCGAGGACGACGAAGGCGTGGGCGTAGGCGGCCTTGGTGCCGGGCTGGTCGCCGTTGCCGCCCGTTGCCGGGAACCAGCCGCGGTTCTCGTGGTCCTGCAGGGGGCCGGTGAGGGCTTCGTAGCCGACTTCGAGCAGCGGCTTGGCGGTCGCGGCGGCTTTGCCGCCCCGGGTGACTTCCAGGGCAGCGACGTGGGTCATCCGGCAGGTGATCCACGTTTCGACCGGGCGGGTCAGATCGAGGTTGCTGGCGGGGTCGAGCCAGCCGAACCCCCCATCGGGGTGAACGGCACGGGCAGCTAGCCGGGCCAGCGAACTGGCGTGCTCGTCGAGGCGGGCGCGTTCGGCGGCAGAAGGAGTCGCAGCAGCGGTCATGCGTCACGCTAACGCGCGCCCCGGTGTCACGTACGCCGAAAGGCCCGGCGACATTGCGCCCGCCTGGCCCCGCTAGCCCGGCATGGCCGTCCGCCGCTGCCGGCCCGTTCCGGCTGCCCGCCTGCGGCGTTCTGCTGACCTGGGGTTCTCGTGGCCGGGCGGCAGCCGTGGGCTCACCTGGGCGGGTCCGGACGTGTCGGTTCTCACGCGCGCGGCCACCCGGCGCCATGGGCGCCCCCGCCCGCTCTCCGGGCTTCACATAAGCGAAGGAGGCGTTGCGCGACGTCACGAGGCGCGCGGACGCAGAACAGCGGGCCTGCCGCGGGTTGCCCACCAGCCGCGCCCTGCTACTTACCTGCCATACCCTATTTGCGGAACTTGCCGAATCCGCCCTAGTCAGCGCGCCTGGAGGGGATTTCACCAGGCCGCCCACGAACGCTGTATGCGAATATCGCCAAGTGAGGTTCAGGGGTCACGGGGCCTAGAAGGGGCCCGCATCCGTCATTGGCGGGTCAAACTTCACTAGGAACTCCTCGACCAGGTCGGGGATGGGCCGACCATCACTCACCGCGTCGTAAACCTGATTGTTCGTTTTGACAGCGAGTCGCAGCCTGCGGATCTCATTCTGCCCCAGCTTGTCGACGTCCTTCAGGAGATCCCATAGCATCCGTGTCGAGCTGAACGACATCGACGACACAAAGGCTTCTGCAAGCGCGGCAACGCCCTTACGGCGAGTACGCGCGTCCGTGACGACGGTCTTGAAGATTTGCTCAGCGACCCAGAACTCACTGGACCCTCGCCGGGGGTCAACGATCAAGTCCTGGTGCTCTTCCAGGAATCCATCCACACGAGGTCCGTGTACCGGCTCGCGCCGGACTGGAACGACCGCAATATTGCGCCCCAGCGCCCACCCGACCTCCTGGTCGCACCACTGGCTGTCGTGGAACTTCTCGTGCATCACAGCGACGAGGAGGTCACACGACGACAGTGCCTTCCGAATGGCTTGTCGCCATGCCACGCTCGGGCTGATATCAGCGTGCGCAACAAATCCGTCTATGCCGTAACGCGTGCCCAGAATATCTCGGAGCTTGCCGACCCACGCGGCATCCTCGTGTCGATGGCTGAGGAACACAGAGACCGGGTTTCCTGCTGCGGTATCAGCTGGCCCAGAGGGGAGTCGAGCCGGTGTCGCCTCTTCCCCAACGAGGTAGCTGTGGAGCCCCGCGAGAGTGTCGTCTGGCGCATCCTCGATCTGACCCATCACGTAGGAAAGCTGACCGGGGCCGTATTGCTCCGATTCGAAGTCGAAGGTCCGGAGCCCGTGGGAACGGAGGATCAGCTGGATTGTGGGGACGGGCTTCCG
>CAMCQD010000082.1 GCA_945876925.1 uncultured Dermatophilus sp. | reverse complement strand
GCGCGGGAGTGCCTGGGCAGCGCCTGCCCCATGCGGGCCGAGTGCTTTGCCGAGCGGGCGCGGGCCGGGGCGGGTGAGGCCGACATCGTGGTCACTAATCATGCCCTCGCCGCGATCGACGCCTTCGAGGGGCGGCGGCTGCTACCCGAGCATGACGTCCTGGTCATCGACGAGGCACACGAGCTGGCCGACCGGGTCACCTCGACCGTCACCGCCGAGCTGACCGCCGCCGCGGTCACCGCGGCCGCCCGCAAGGCGGGAACCCACGCGGACTCCGGGGATCTGGCCGCCGCCGCGGAAGCACTCGGCGAGGCCCTGTCCGCGACGCGCGAGGGACGCGTGCTGCGCCCCTCGGGCCAGCTGGTCACCGCCATCAGCCGGGTCAGTGACTCGGCCCGGCTGATGCTGGGATCGCTGAAGGACTCCGGCACGCAGGCGGAGGCGGCCGAGGGCGCCAGGGCGCAGGCCCGGGCGGCCGTGGAGGAGATTCACGAGACGACCAGCCGCATCCTCGCCGGCCGGGATCTGGATGTCGTGTGGATCAGCCAGGACGAGCGCCGGGGAGCGGTGCTGCGGATCGCGCCGATGAGCGTGGCGATGCAGCTGCGCGAGTCGCTGTTCGCCGAGCGGACCGTGGTGCTCACCTCCGCCACGCTGGCCCTCGGCGGCTCGTTCGGCCCGGTCGCCGGGGAGCTGGGGCTGCGCGGTGAGGGCGCCCCGGCCTGGCGCGGGCTGGACGCCGGCTCCCCGTTCGACTACCGCGCCCAGGGCATCGTCTACGTGGCCGCGCACCTGCCCGCTCCGGGCCGGGAGGGGCCGGCACCGGAGATGCTCGACGAGCTCGAAGCCCTCATCCGGGCGGCGGGCGGGCGCGCCCTGGGATTGTTCAGCTCGATGCGGATGGCCCGGCTGGCGGCCGGTGAGATGCGCGAGCGCCTCGGCGGGATCGAGATCTGGTGCCAGGGTGAAGACCAGACCCCTGCTCTCGTAAGGCGATTCGCCTCTAGCGCGGCCAGCTGCCTGTTCGGCACGCTGTCGCTGTGGCAGGGCGTGGACGTACCCGGACCGGCCTGCCAGCTCGTCGTGATCGACCGGGTCCCGTTCCCCCGGCCGGACGATCCGCTGATGTCGGCGCGTTCCCAGGCGATCACGTCGATGGGCGGCAATGGGTTCATGGCGGTGTCGGCCACGTCGGCGGCGCTGCGGCTGGCCCAGGGGGCGGGCCGGCTGATCCGGCGCCACGACGACCGCGGCGTGGTGGCGGTGCTTGATCCGCGGCTGGTGACTGCCCGGTACGCCGGGTTCCTGCAGGCGTCGCTGCCGCCGATGTGGCCGACCACCGACCGGGAGGTGGTGCTCGGGGCGCTGCGGCGGCTGGACGAGTCCGCCGGTGAGGTGCGTCCGGTAGCGGCACCGCCGTCGCGGGCGGCGGGGACCGGGACTGCGGGGCGTGGCACCCGGCCGGATGGAGGGCAGCCGGCCGGGGCCGGGCCGGAGGGCGGCGCCGCTCCGGGCGGTTCCCGCGTCTTCGCTGCCGGGCCGGGTGACCCGGGGCCGGCCGAGGCGGACGACTGGGACGAGGCGCTGGACGAGGAGCTGCGCGAGGGCGTGGAACTCGGGCTAGAGCCCGCCGAGATCGCTGACCATCTGGGCGTATCCGCGGCGGCGGTGACCGCCCGCGCTGCCGCCCTGGGCCTGTGATCCCCGCTGCTGGGCGGGCCCGCCGGGCCGCCGGGGCAGGCCGCTGGCCGGACGCTGACGGCACGGCGCTCCGCCGGTGCGCGCCGGGCAAGGCGGCACCGGTGCGCACATGGCAGGGTGGATGCCGTGAACGCGCCCCCTCCCCGCTCCCGGTCCGCTGGCTCCCGGACGAGTGCCACCCGGGGCCGGGCCGGTGACTTCGGAACCTTCGACGACGACTCCGGCGCGGGCGGGTTCGCCGCCGGCGCGGTGCCTGGCCTGGTGCTCATCACCGGTCCGGAGCGGGTGCTTGCCGAGCGCATCCTCGATGCGGCGCTGGCGGCGCTGCGCGCCGGTGACCCGCAGATCGAGGTGGTGCGCCTGGACGCGGCCGGGTACCAGGCCGGCAGCATCGCCCGGCACGCCAGCCCGTCGCTGTTCGGCACCGCGACCGCGCTGATCGTGCGGGACCTGGACGAGGCGGGGGATGACCTGGCCGCTGACCTTACGAGGTACCTGGCGGCCCCGCCCGGGCACGTGACCCTGCTGGCGTGGCACAAGGGCGGCAACCGCGGTAAGCGCTTGCTGGATGCGCTGAAGAAAGCCGGTGCCCGGGTGCTGTCCGCTCCGGCCATCACGACCGAACGCGACAAGGCCGCCTTCGTCGAGGGCGAGTTCCGCCGGGCGGGGCGGCGGATCGACCCCGAGGCGGCGCATGCCCTGATCGAGGCCGCTGGCAAGGACATCCCCGAGCTGGCCTCGGCCTGCCGCCAGCTCATCGGCGACACGACCGGCACGGTCGGGACGGCCGAGGTGGCGACGTATTACGGGGGCCGGATCACTGCCAGCGGGTTCCGGGTCGCGGCTGCCGCCCTGGCCGGCGATGTCACTGAGGCGCTCACGCTCACCCGGCATGCGATCGCGGTGGGTACCGACCCGGTGCCCATCGTGGCGGCGCTGGCGGTGCAGGTGCGTCAGCTGGTCACGGTGATGGGCGCCCCGCAGGGGCCGGCGGCCTCACTGGCCGGCTCGCTGGGCATGGCGCCCTGGCAGATCGACCGTGCCCGGCGGGCGCTGCGCGGCTGGAGCGAGCAGGGCCTGGCTGACGCGGTCACCGCCATCGCAGCCGCCGATGCCGACGTCAAGGGCGGTAGCCGCGACCCGGTGTACGCGGTGGAACGCTGCGTCATCGAGGTGACCCGTGCTCGCCGTCGCGGCGGGCGCGGCGGCGAGCCGACTGACCGTGCTCGCGCGTCCATTCCCGCGCGGACAGCGAGGTCAGCGCGTAGATGGTGAGGATGTCTATCGTCAGCCCGATCAGGGTCGGCAGCGTCGGGCGGGCCGAGCCGATCCACTGCAGCAGGCTGCTGATCAGAGAGAACGTGAGCACGGCGAGCATCAGCACCCGCGCGGACCGGTTGCCCAGGTAGGTCAGCCAGGCCAGCACGGCCAGCACGAGGTAGGTGGAGGTCACGATCCCGACGACGATGATCACCGCCAGGGCGCGCTCGTCGGGGTTCTCGGCGAAGACCGGGTCGGCGGCCACGTCGCTCAGCAGCTGCGTCAGCGCGAGCGTCACGGCGGAGATGAGCGCCGCGGCGGTGAGCACCGCGGCGGCGATGATGCTCAGCGGGCGCCGCCCGACTTCGTGCAGCACGTCGTCCGCGGCGGTGGTCTCGTCCAGGCTGGAGGGGATGACGGCGCTCAGGTCCAGCACCGGCAGGTCGCCGTCGGTGCTGATCGAGTCGCCGCCGCCGTTGCGGCTGTGGTAGCCGGTCGAGAAGTCCTCGATGACCCCGGCGCGCACTTCCGGGCAGGCGTACCTGACCGAATCGACGATGTAGTCGCGTTCGATGTCGATATCGCGGTCGATCCGGTGCGTGACCTGCAAGGTGAAGAACGACAGCCCGACCGCGCGGTCGTAGGACCCGGCCGCGAGCCAGCCGACCTGGCGGCCGCCGGGCAGCAGCCATCCCGGCGGGCACGGCCAGAACCGCACGTGGTGACGCTGGGCGGGGTTGCCGGCGACTTCCTGCTGGTAGGCGAATGCCTGCCGTTCCCCGAACAGGAACAACGGGCTCACCGGGGCGCGCGGGTAGCTGCGCCGGGTGAGTGAGGAGATGACGATCCGCACGCTGGAGGTGAGGTTGACCGGGTCCGCTTCGATCCAGCCGGCCCGGCGCATGACGTCGTGGATCTGCGCGGCGGTGCCGTTGAGCGCGATGTTGACCGGGTCGCCGAGCAGCCCGTCGGAGGTGCGGGTGCGCCCGATGAAGTACCCGGGGACGTAGATGGCGGTCAGCACGCGGTGCAGCCGGGGCAGGGCGAGGTAGGCCAGCACGGCCCAGAAGACGATGAGGTAGCCCAGGACGCTCCATGTGGTTCCCGCGTGACGCAGCACGACGTAGGCGAACATGAACGCGAACACCGTCGCGGCGCCATAGAACAGGTTCTCGATGACGTCGATGGTGGCGATCCGGCGCAGGGTCAGCCCGCTGACCTTGGCGGGTACGTGATCGTAGACCGGTCGTGCGGCGCTCATGAATCCATCGTGACATCGCCGGGACTGGTTATGCACCAGGTGGTATACGTCGCATCCTGGCGGTGCCTGCGGTGCCGCGGATTTTCCGGTTCGTGCCTGGTGTCTGGTACTTTCGTTGATTGCGTGCGCGCCCAGGTCGTGCGCTGTTCACGCGAGTCCATCGCCAGTCCTTGGCCGGGCCGTCCACGACGAGTTCTCATCGCGGCCCGGACGCGAGGAGGGCCTGCCGTCAGGCAGTCCATCGACCCGAAAGAAGAATCGTGGCAAATATCAAGTCGCAGATGAAGCGCATCAAGACCAACGCCAAGCGCACCGAGCGCAACAAGGCGTACAAGTCCGAGCTGCGCACCTTCATCCGCCGGTTCCGGGAGGCCGCCGAGGCGGGCGACCGGGACGCCGCCCGGGGCGCGCTGCGGGACGCCTCCCGCAAGCTCGACGTGGCGGTGAGCAAGGGCGTCATCCACAAGAACCAGGCCGCCAACAAGAAGTCGGCCATGGCTCGCCGGTTCAACGCCCTCTGAACCTGGCTGGCGTCGCGGCCGGGAAACCGCGGGGCCTGCTGAGCGCCGCGACGGGCCGCGCACCGGTTTTCACGGTGCGCGGCCCGTCGCGCGTCGCGGCGCGCGACCGGGGGATGGGCGCCGTCCGGGAGGCGGCGGGACGCTGCGGTAGCCTTGCTGCCTGGACCGGCAGGCCCCGGCCGGGTAGCCGTGGCATGAGCCCGGCGCCGTGACGCCTGCCCGGTCATCCGGTTCTGATCCGCCGTGGCGGCGGCCGCGTGCGTGCGCCGCGGTCCGCCGGCGGACGCGTGAAAGTGAAGAAGGACATACCGATGAGCGAAGCACCGGTCGAAGCCACGTACCGGTACACGGCGGCCGTCGCCGACCGCATCGAGCGCTACTGGCAGGATCGCTGGGAGGCCGAGGGCACGTATCACGCCCCCAATCCCGCCGGGCCGTGGGCGCAACCGGAGCTCGTGGCCGGCCGGGAGAAGCTCTTCGTCCTCGACATGTTCCCCTACCCCTCCGGGGCGGGCCTGCACGTCGGCCACCCGCTGGGGTATATCGCGACCGATGCCTACGCCCGCTTCCAGCGGATGACCGGCAAGAACGTGCTGCACGCGCTGGGTTATGACGCTTTCGGGCTCCCCGCCGAGCAGTACGCCATCGCCACCGGCCAGCATCCCCGGGTCACCACCGAGAACAACATCGCCAATATGCGCCGCCAGCTGCGCCGCCTCGGGCTGGGGCACGACGAGCGCCGCTCGGTCGCCACCACCGATACGGCGTTCTACCGCTGGACGCAGTGGATCTTCCTGCAGCTGTTCAACGCCTGGTTCGACCCGGAGGCACCGAACGCCTCCGGCGGGCTGGGCAGGGCCCGGCCCATCGCCGAGCTTGAGGCCCAGTTCACCTCCGGTGAGCGGCCGGTCCCGGACGGGCGGGCCTGGGACGCGCTGACCGGTGCCGAGCAGCGGCGCATCATCGACGATCACCGGCTGGCCTACGTCTCCTCGGCCCCGGTCAACTGGTGCCCCGGGCTGGGCACGGTGCTGGCCAATGAGGAGGTCACCGCCGACGGCCGCTCCGACATCGGCAACTACCCGGTGTTCAAGCGCAATATGAGCCAGTGGATGATGCGGATCACCACGTACGCCGACCGCCTCATCGAGGACCTCGACCGGGTCGACTGGCCCGAGGCCGTCAAGCTCATGCAGCGCAACTGGATCGGCCGCTCGCACGGTGCGTCGGTCACCTTCGGGGTGACCACCGCAGATGGCGCCGGCGAGGGCATCGAGGTGTTCACCACCCGCCCGGACACGCTCTTCGGGGCGACATTCATGGTGCTCGCCCCGGAGCATCCGCTGGTGTCCCGCCTGGTGCCGGACGCCTGGCCCGAGGGCACCCGGGCGGCGTGGACCGGGGGCGCGGCCACCCCCGCCGAGGCGGTCGGCGCCTACGTCGCGGCGGCGGCGCGCAAGTCCGACCTGGAGCGCCAGGCCGAGGCCAGGGACAAGACCGGCGTGTTCACCGGCAGCTTCGCGGTCAACCCGGTCAACGGGCGGGCGGTGCCGGTGTTCGTGGCCGACTACGTGCTCATGGGGTACGGCACCGGCGCGATCATGGCGGTGCCGTCGGGGGACCAGCGCGACTGGGAGTTCGCCACCGCCTTCGACCTGGACATCATCCCCACGATGCAGGCACCGGCGGATCACCCCGGCGACCGGGCTTTCACCGGTGACGGTCCGGTGATCAACAGCGCCAGCGACGAGGTCAGCCTCAACGGCATGGGCAAGGATGAGGCCATCGCCGCGATGATTGCCTACCTGGAGCGCTCCGGCGCCGGGCACGGCACGGTCACCTACAAGCTGCGCGACTGGCTGTTCAGCCGTCAGCGGTACTGGGGTGAGCCGTTCCCCATCGTGTACGACGAGGAGGGGCTGCCGGTCGCGCTGCCGGAGACGATGCTGCCGGTTGAGCTGCCCGAGGTGGACGACTACTCCCCGCAGAAGCTCGACCCGGAGGATTCGGCTAGCGAGCCGGTGCCGCCGCTGGCCCGGGCCGCTGACTGGGCACAGGTCGAGCTGGACCTGGGCGACGGCCCCCGGATGTACCGGCGGGAGCTCAACGTCATGCCGCAGTGGGCGGGATCGTGCTGGTACGAGCTGCGCTACCTGGACCCGGCCAATGAGGAGGCGTTCACCGATCCGGAAGTGGAGCGGTACTGGATGGGCCCGCGTCCTGAGCCGGTGCCCGGGGCCCCGGCCGGCTTGCCCGACGCGGGCGGGGTCGACCTGTACGTCGGCGGCGTCGAGCACGCCGTGCTGCACCTGCTCTACGCCCGGTTCTGGCACAAGGTGCTCTTCGACCTGGGGCATGTGAGCAGCGCCGAGCCGTTCCGGCGGCTGTTCAACCAGGGCTACATCCAGGCCTACGCCTTCCGGGACGCCCGCGGGCAGGTGGTCCCGGCCGCTGAGGTCGAGGAGCGGGACGATTCCGGGCAGGTCAGCTACAGCTGGCGGGGCCAGCCGGTCGTGCGCGAGTACGGCAAGATGGGCAAGTCGCTCAAGAACGTCGTCAGCCCGGACGAGATGTACCAGGCGTACGGCGCGGACACCTTCCGGGTGTACGAGATGAGCATGGGCCCGCTGGACGTGGCCAAGCCGTGGG
>CAMCQD010000081.1 GCA_945876925.1 uncultured Dermatophilus sp. | reverse complement strand
CCTTCGACGATGACGACCTGACCGTCGAGGTCATGGAACTCGACGAGAACGGCGTGCCGCACGGCACCGGCAGATTCGAGAAACTCGAATCCGACACCGTCATCCTGGCGCTCGGACAGGAGGCGGATAGCGGCTTCCTGCACGGCATCCCGGGGCTGCGGTTCGACCGCGACGTGCTCCAGGTGGACGCGCGCACCCTCATGTCGGACGTGCCCGGCATCTTCGCCGGCGGGGACGCGGTCCCCTCCGAGCGCACCGTCACCGTCGGCGTCGGGCACGGCAAGCGCGCCGCGCGCAGCATCGACGCCTACCTCAACAAGATCGCGCTGGCCGAGGCACCGAAGCACCCGATCGCCACGTTCAGCAAGCTGCATCCGTGGTACTTCGGCGACGCCCGGCGCCGCACGCAGCCCGAACTCGACCCGGTCCTGCGGATCGCCGACTTCGACGAGGTCGTCGGCGGGCTGGCCGAGGAGCAGGCCCTGTTCGAGGCGGCCCGCTGCCTGTCCTGCGGCAACTGCTTCGAATGCGACGGCTGCCTGGGCTCGTGCCCCGAGGACGCGATCATCAAGCTCGGCAAGGGCTACCGGTACCGGTATGACTACGACAAATGCACTGGCTGTGGCACGTGCTACGAGCAGTGCCCGGCACACGCCATCGAAATGCGCTCGGCGGCGGCACTGGAAGGCGGACTGCGATGACCCGCTCGATCATCGACGGCAACGAGGCTGCGGCCGACGTCGCCTACCGGCTCAACGAGCTGTGCAGTATCTACCCGATCACCCCGAGTTCCACCATGGCCGAGCTGGCCGATGACTGGTCGGCCTCGCGACGGCCCAACGTGTTCGGCACGGTGCCCAGCGTCATCGAGATGCAAAGCGAGGGCGGGGCAGCCGGGGCAATGCACGGTGCCCTGCAGGCCGGGGCGATGTGCACGACGTTCACGGCCTCCCAGGGCCTGCTCCTCATGATCCCGAACATGTACAAGATCGCCGGCGAGCTGACCAGCACCGTCATCCACGTGGCGGCGCGGGCGCTGGCCGCGCAGGGCCTGTCGATCTTCGGCGACCACCAGGACGTCATGGCCGCCCGCCAGACCGGCTGGGCGATGCTGTGCGCCCGCAGCGTGCAGGAGGCGCACGACCTGGCGCTGGTCTCCCAGCTGGCGACGCTGCGCTCGCGGGTGCCGTTCATCCACTTCTTCGACGGGTTCCGTACCTCGCACGAGCTGAACTCGATGGACAAGCTGTCCGATGACGACCTGCGCGCGCTCGTCCCCGAGTCGCTCATCCGCGACCACCGGCGGCGGGCGCTGTCCCCCGCCGAGCCGCGGATCCGCGGCACCGCCCAGAACCCGGACACGTACTTCCAGTCCCGCGAGACGGTCAACCCGTTCTACGCAGCCACGCCGGGCATCGTGCAGCAGGCGATGGATGAGCTGGCGGCCCGGTGCGGGCGCCAGTACCACCTGGTCAGCTACTCCGGGGCGCCGGACGCCGACCGCGTCATCGTCATCATGGGCTCCGGCTCGGAGACCGCCGAGGAGACCGCCGCCTACCTGAACGCCGCCGGGGAGAAGGTCGGCGTCGTCACGGTACGGCTGTACCGGCCCTTCCCCGCCGCGGAGCTGCTGGCCGCCATTCCCGCGACGGTCACCCGGGTCGCGGTGATGGACCGCACCAAGGAGCCCGGGGCCCTGGGCGACCCGCTCCTGCTGGACGTGTCCACGGCGCTGTCCGAGGCGGTGGCCCGCGGCCGCCGCGAGCGGCTGCCGATCGTCTCCGGCGGCCGGTACGGCCTGTCCTCCAAGGAGTTCACCCCGGCGATGGTCCGGGCCATCTACGAGGAGCTGGCCCTGCCCGGAGGACCCCGGCCCCGGTTCGTGGTCGGCATCGAGGACGACGTGTCCGGGCTGTCGCTGCCGGTCGGCCCGCCGCTGGACATCGAGCCCGAGGGCACCCACATGGCGATGTTCTTCGGGCTGGGCTCGGATGGCACCGTCGGGGCGAACAAGAACACCATCAAGATCCTCGGGGCCGACGAATCGACGTACGCCCAGGGCTACTTCGTCTACGACAGTAAGAAGTCGGGCTCGCGTACCACCTCTCACCTGCGGTTCGGCCCCAAGCCCATCCGGGCGCCGTACCTGCTGTCCCAGGCCAGCTTCGTCGGCTGCCACCACATGATGATCCTGGAGCGGGTCGATGTGCTCTCGGCCGCCCGCGAGGGCGCGGTGCTGCTCATCAACGCCCCGTTCCCGCCCGATCAGGTGTGGGATAACCTTCCCCAGCCGGTGCAGGAGCAGATCCTCGCCAAGCGGATCCGGCTGTTCTCCATCGATGCCACCGCCGTGGCACGCGAGGTCGGCCTGGCCGGGCGCACCAACACGGTGCTGCAGGCGTGCTTCTTCGCGATCTCCGGGGTGCTGCCCCAGGAGGTGGCGATCCCCAGGATCAAGGAGTCGATCCGCAAGACGTACGGCCGCCGCGGCCCGCAGGTGGTGGCCCGCAATGAGGAAGCGGTCGACCAGGCCGTGAAGAACCTGCACGAGATCCCCGTCCCGGACCGGGCCGATTCGGGCCTGCCGATGGTGGCCCCGGTGCCGGCGGACGCGCCGGATTTCGTGCGCGAGGTCACCGCCGAGATGATCGCCGACCGGGGCGACTCCCTGCCGGTGAGCGTGCTCCCGGTGGACGGCACGTACCCCAGCGGCACGGCCGCCTACGAGAAGCGCAACATCTCCCAGATCGTGGCCGAGTGGGACCCCGACGAGTGCATCCAGTGCGGTAACTGCGCGTTCGTGTGCCCGCACGCGGTGCTGCGGATGAAGTACTACCCGGAGTCGGCGCTCGAAGGCGCCCCGGAGAGCTTCCACCACGCCCAGCTGAACGCCGCCGGCCTGCCGAACTCGCGCTACACCCTGCAGGTGTACGCCGAGGACTGCACCGGGTGCGGGCTGTGCGTCGAGGCGTGCCCGGTCAAGCCGATCGGGCAGCCGCACCGGCGCGCGATCAACCTGTCCCCGGTGGCCGGGCGGCACGCCGCCGAGGTGGAGAACGTGAAATTCTTCGAGTCGCTGCCGGTGAACGACCGCAGCAACATCGACTTCGGCACCGTACGCGGCACGCAGTTCCTGGAGCCGCTGTTCGAGTTCTTCGGCGCGTGCAGCGGATGCGGTGAGACGCCCTATCTCAAGCTGCTCACCCAGCTGTTCGGCGACCGGGCGCTGGTGGCCAACGCCACCGGGTGCAGCTCGATCTACGGCGGCAACCTGCCGACCACCCCGTGGACGAAGAACGTCCGCGGCCGCGGCCCGGCCTGGAGCAACTCGCTGTTCGAGGACAACGCCGAGTTCGGGCTGGGCATGCGGATGGCCGTTGACGTGCAGACCGAGATCGCGCACGCCCGCCTGACCGAGCTGCGCGACCAGCTCGGTCCGGACTTCGCCGACGAACTGCTGAATGCACCGCAGCTGTACGAATCGGAGATCGTCGCCCAGCTCGCCCGGGTCGAGCGCCTCCTGAAGCTGCTGGAGCCGATGGAAGGCGAGGCGGCCGACGAGCTGCGCTCCGTGGCCGACTTCCTCGTGCGGCGCAGCGTGTGGATCGTCGGCGGGGACGGCTGGGCCTACGACATCGGCTCGGCCGGGCTGGACCACGTGCTCTCCACGGGGCGCAATGTCAACGTCCTCGTGCTCGACACGGAGGTGTACAGCAACACCGGCGGCCAGGCCAGCAAGTCCACCCCGATCGGCGCGGTCGCTAAATTCGCTGCGGCCGGCAAGCTGACCGGCAAGAAGGACATCGCGCTGCAGGCCACCGCCTACGGGCACGTGTACGTGGCCCGGGTGGCGATGGGCGCCGACCCGCAGCAGACGCTCAAGGCGTTCCGCGAGGCGGAGGCGTACGACGGGCCCTCGCTCATCATCGCCTACAGCCACTGCATCGCCCACGGCATCGACATGCGGCGGGGCCTGGACCAGCAGTACAAGGCGGTCAACAGCGGGCACTTCCCGCTCATGCGGTACAACCCGGTCATCCGGATGGCCGGCGGTAACCCGTTCCTGCTGGACAGCCCCCGTCCGAGGATGACCCTCATGGACTACCGTAAAGACGAGCTGCGCTACCGGATCCTGCGGGCGAACGACCCCGAGGAAGCCGACCGGCTCGACGAACTCGGCCAGGCCAACGTCGAGCGGCGCTGGCTGGAGTACGAGTCACTCGCTACTAGCAGCGCCGAATCGTTCGCCGCGGACAGCCGGAGGGACTAGCCATGAGCGTGCCAGCACTGGACAGCAGCTACCTGGGACTGCCGCTGCGGAGCCCGCTGATCTCCTCGGCGGGCCCGCAGGCCACTACCGTCGAGGGGGTCAAGGCCCTCGCCGGGGCGGGCGTAGGTGCCGTGGTGATGTACTCGCTGTTCGAGGAGCAGATCCGCAATGAACTCGCCCGCGAGGCCGAGCTGCTGGAGTCCATGGAGAATCAGTCGCCGGAGTCGCTGTCGTACTTCCCCGACGTGATCCCTCACGATGACGCGGTCTCGGCGCGTTACCTGCGCCACCTGGAGAAATGCGTGCGGGCCGTCGATATCCCCGTCATCGGCAGCCTCAACGGCAGCACGCTGGGGTCGTGGACCAGCACCGCCCGCCAGATCGAGGAGACCGGCGCGGCCGCGGTCGAGCTGAATATCTACCTCGTCCCGGGCGCCACCGAGCTGACCGCCGAACAGGTCGAGACCGCGCACGTGGACATCCTGCGCGCGGTCAAGGAGGCGGTGAGCATCCCGGTGACCGTCAAGCTCAGCCCGTTCTTCTCCTCCACCGGCGCGGTCGCCCGGCGGCTGGACGAGGCGGGCGCGGACGGCCTGGTGCTGTTCAACCGGTTCGTCCAGCCTGATATCGACATCGAGACGGTCGAGGTCGTGCCCGGCCTCGAGCTGAGCAGCCCGGCCGAGTCGCGCGTGCCGCGCACGTGGATCGCGCTGCTGCGCGGGCGGGTGAAGGCCTCCCTGGCCGGCACGACGGGGGTGTACTCCGGTGAGGACATCGCCAAGTACCTGCTCGCCGGCGCGGACGTGGCCTGCTCGACCTCGGCGCTGATCTCGCACGGCCCGACATTCGCCGCCCAGATGCTGCAGGAGCTGGGGCTGTGGATGGAGCGCAAGGGCTTTGGCAGCGTGGACCAGGTGCGCGGGCTGCTCACCGGGCCGGAGGACCACCGCTCCGAGGCCTTCCAGCGGGCCGGTTACCTGGCGGCGCTGGAGATGGGCAAGCAGCGCTACGGTTCGCTGCTGTAAGCGCCCCGCCCCGGATGGCTGCCAGCTAGGGAGGCGTGTTTCACGAGCCCCGGCGGCCCTGGCAGGGACATGGTTCCCGGCCAGGGCCGCCGTTTTGCTCAGCCGCGCTGCTGCTGCGCCATCCATTCGAAGATGGTGGTGCCGTCGGCCAGCCTGGGGTTGTTGCGGGCGACGTAGATCCACGACCAGTGCGCGTTGTATTCGTGCCCGTCGCGCACGACAGCCGGGTACGTGGTGAGCTCGGCGTTGCCGATGATGCTGGCGGCGTAGCGGCCGTTGTCCTTGAATGGCAGCACCGTATCGCTGGTGGCCTGCACGATCCACGTCGGCGTGGACCGGACGGCGCGTAGTTGCTGCGCGGTGAGCATCGTGTGCGTGACCCCGTCTGCGGTGTATTTCACGGCCGGGCAGATGGTCACGTTGGCGGCGAAGAGCTCCGGGTACGTGGCCGCCATTTTCAGCGTCATATAGCCGCCATTGGACGGCCCGGCGAGGTAGATCCGCTCCGGGTCGATATCGTGCTGGGCCGTGAACTCATCGACGAGGCTCTTGAGACGGCGGGTGTAGGAGTAGCTGGCGTCGTCCAGCCACCGGGTCCACGCCTGCGGGGCCAGGACGTAGGCGCCGCCGAAGATGCGCTGGGCCTCGGGGGTGGCGAATCCGAGGGCGCCGCGGTTGGCCACCAACGGCAGATCATTGTCGTAGGCCCTGGCCCAGCCGCCTTCGCCGCCACCGTGCAGCCACAGGATGAGGGGCCGCCTGGATTTTCCTGCCCGCGCGGGCGTGAAGACGCGATAGGCCAGGCCGCTGCGTGATTTCCCGGAGGTGAACGCGCCGGCTTCCTTATCGGTTACCGCGCCCTGAGAGAACGCGGTGAAGCGCAGCGCGGACCCGTCGGTCCGGCTCACCGGGCGTTTCTGGGTGATGGTGTATCGCAGGTCGAGCATGACGTTGCGGCTCTCCTGCTTGTTGTAGCCGAACGTCGCGGCACCCGGGACATCGGGGCCGTAGGCGAGCTGCACGACGATATCGCCGCTTTTATCCAGCTGGACCGCGGTGACGGTGCGGTCGGTATCGAATTCTCCCGTGAACTTATCCGCCGGGGTTCCCGCGAAGGGATTCATGCCCTTGGCGTGCACGGCGAATGTCGATGTCGTCAGCGAATCCGGGTCGATGTCCGTGCCCGGGGGCACGTCGAGGGTGAGCGAGACGATCTGCTGGCCGCCGTCGAGCACTTTAGCTCCGAGGACGAATGACGTGCTCAGCTCCCGGCCGCCGGTGCCCGGGGCTGCGCCGGCGAGGGCGCCGGCGGGCACTCCGGCGGTCAGGACCACGGCTGTCACCAGGGGAATGAGCACACGGGACTTCGCCATTGCAGGGCTCCTTTGCCGCTGTCGGGAGGGGTGCCGCCACGCTACCGGTGACAACCCGCCGGAAACACTGCGATGGCATGAAATCCCGCTCACCCGGACGGCGCCGGCAGGGCCGGGGCCTATCCGCGGCCGGTCACAGCGGGTTCCAGGGCGCCGCTAGGGCCCGCTCGAAGCAGGCCAGCAGGGCGTCGCTGAACAGCACGAACCGCACGTGAGCGACGCCGCTGCCCCGGGCCGCGGCCTGGCGGACCGTGCGCACGGCGACATCGGCCACCGTCTCGCCCGGCCAGCCGTACGCCCCCGCGCTCACCGCCGGGAACGCGACCGAGCGGGCGCCGATGCGCTCGGCCACTTCCAGGCTGCGCCGGAAACATGACGCCAGCACCTCCGGGTCGTCCTGGCCGGCGCGCAGATCTGGCCCGACGGTGTGAATCACCCACCGGGCCGGCAGCCGCCCGGCCCCGGTGGCGACCGCCTCCCCCGCCGGCAGCCCGTCCGGCCAGTCGGTGGCGCGCACCTGGCGGCACTCCGCGAGCAGCCCGGGGCCGGCCGCCCGGTGAATGGCACCGTCGACGCCGCCCCCGCCGAGCAGGCCCGGATTGGCGGCGTTGACCACCGCGTCGACGTCCTGGGTCGTGATGTCTCCTCGCAGGCACGTGATCTCCATGCCCGCAATCCTGCCAGCCACCGCCTGGCCGCCGGTCCCGGCGGGCACAACGGGGCCGCCACTGCTAGCTGGCAGTGGCGGCCCCGTTCTCAGCGGCCGGAA
>CAMCQD010000080.1 GCA_945876925.1 uncultured Dermatophilus sp. | reverse complement strand
GCCCGGCAGGTCGGCCAGGCGCGCCCGGGCACGCGCCACCGCCGCCTCATCCAGGTCGATCCCGACTACGCGCCCGGCCCCGAAGGCGAGCTGCTGCAGCAGGAGCCCGTCTCCGCAGCCGACATCGAGGATGGCGCTGCGCGGATGCGGGATCGCCGCGAACAGCTCCGGGTGGTAGGCGGTGTCATGGTTCCAGTAGTCGCTCATGAGGGTCTTCGGTGGTCGTCGGGCAGGGACCGCCTCGCGCCGCCCGGCGCCGCCGCAGCCGGGTGCCTGGGAGACGATCAGGTGGCAGGTCCGGGGCCGCTGGCGTCTTCTGCGAGGAAATCCCACAGCAGCGCGTTGAATTCGCCAGGCGCCGCGCTCATCACGTCATGCCCGGCACCGGCGATGGTGACGAGCCGGGCCTGCGGGATGCCCTCGGCCAGCAATCGCGCGGCGGGAGCATTGGCCCGGTCGCGTTCGCCGATGACGACCAGCGTAGGCGCGGACACCGAGCCGAGTGAGCCGCCTGCGTCATACTCCCCGGCGGCTTTCATCGCCGCGCGCATTTTGTCCTTGGAGATACCGGAGCGGGCGAATCGCCGCGCCGGGATCATGCTCAACGCGAGCCGCTGGGCGCGCAGCACGAGGGCGGGCGGCCTGACCTGGTCGGCGACGAGGACGAGACGGCTCACCGCCCCGGGGGCGTCGACCGCGATCTGCAGGGCCACCATGGCGCCCAGCGAATGGCCCACGAGGGCTCCCGCGGTCACCCCTTCGAGCTGCAGGTGCAGCAGTACGTCGGCGGCGGCGCCGGGAAGGCTGAAGGGCTCCGTCCCGCCCGGGCGCAGGCCGCGCAGCCAGGGTGCCCGGGCGGAGAAGCCCGCGGGCATCGCGGCCACCTGATTCTCCCAGGACAGCGGGGAACCGCCCAGGCCGTGCAGGAAGGTGACGAATCTCCGGGAGCCGTGCGGCTCGCTGCCGGGGTCGCCGGAACCGCCGGGGCGCAGCCGGGCGCCGGGGGTCACATCAGCGGGCTGACCATCTGGCATCGCCTGATCGTCCCAGAACCCGGCAGCGATCACCAGCGACCCACAGCTTCGTCCCGGCATCGGATCCGGCCCGGGCCGGCCAGGCACCTCGCCTCCGCCCGCAGCCGCCCCCGGCCTGCCGGGATGGCGGCCGGGCCGGCCAGCAGCCCGCCCCGGGTGCGATGCGCTACGCCAGGTGCTCCTCGACGATGTAGCGACCGAAACCGGGAGCGGCGAAGGCGAGCACCCCCCGGCGGGCGACGACGAGCAGTCCCTTGGCGACCAGCGAGGCCCGGGCCATGCTGATGTCGTTCGACTTCACCCCCATCGCCTCGGCGATCTGGCTGCGGGTGGCCTCGTCCCCGCCGGTCCGGGCCAGGGCGATGAGGACCCGCCGCTCAGCCTCGGTGGCGCGCAGCCAGCGGCCCCGGTAAAACGCCCGGACCTGATCGTCGGCCATCTCGCACCCGGCTGCGACGTCGTCCGGGGTGAGTACGTCCCCGGCATAGCGCGCACGCGCGTGCCAGGCCTCATCGGCGTACAGCTGCACGAAGTAGGGATAGCCGCCGGAGAGGGCGAGCATCGACTCCAGCGCGTCGAAGCTCCACGACACCCCGGCCGCGCTGGCTGGCTCGATGACGGCCTGGACAGCCGCCTCATCGGACAGGTTGCGCAGCGTCTCGAAATGGAAACGCTCACCGAAGGAGGCGCCCCGGGTGATGGCGTCGTGCACATCGCCCAGCCCGGCGGCGAAGACCGCGGCGGGCAGGCGGGCCGCACCGGGCGCGGCCACCTCCGATTGCAGTTCCTGCCATGCGGTTGCCAGCACCCGGATCTCTGCGGAGGGCATATCCTGCACCTCGTCCACCAGCAGCAGCAGGCCCCGGCTGGCGTTCTCCCCGGAGCGGGCGACGAGCTCGATGAGCCGCTTGAGACCAGGCACCGCAGCGGAGGCGGATACGGCGTCGGGCGAGGTGCCCGTCATCGCGTGGACGGGCCGGTCACGCAACGACACCCCGACACCGACCCCGCCGAGTTCCACGGTGAGAGCGGATACCGCCGCGCGCACCCGGGCCGCGAGGGACTCCGGGGCCGTGGCGCGGACCCGCTCCTGCAATTCGGTGGCCAGCGCTGCCAGCACCGATCCCGTTCCGGCGGTAACGAACACGCTGGTGATGCCGAGCGCGTTGGCCTTACGTTCGATGACCCGCAGCAGTGAGGTCTTGCCGACGCCCCGGGCGCCCTGGACCACGTGTATGCGCCCCTCGAACCGGCCCTGGCCAGCCACCCGCACGAGCGCCCGCTCCATCCGGGCGAGCTGACGCTCCCGCCCGGGCGTGAACACGGCGACCACGCCGGGGGTGTAGGGCGACTCGATCGGCCCGCCGGGATCGGTGTCATAGTCGCGCGCCGCAGCCACGCCGCCTCCCTCATCGATCGGTTCCTGCCGCCAACGCTAGCCGATACGCACTTATGAAGCAGGCGAGTTCATAAAGATACGTAAGAGCCGGGCGGGGACCCGGGCGCGGGGCGCCCGTCAGGCAGGCCGGCGATCCGCGCCCGGGAGGCTACCAGCGCGCCCGGTACGGCGGAACATCACGCACGGCACGTACCCGGCGAGCGCGGCGAAGGCGGGCGGCGAGCTGCGTACTGCGGCACTCGCGGTGCCATCCTCGCGCACCTGACCGGCCGGGGACATGCCCCGGCCGGCCCCCGGTCAGCGGCACGGGGGCAGGGTCTCGAACCGGTAGCCCTGCGCGGCCAGCCGGGGCAGGATCACGCCCAGCGCCCGGACCGTCTGGGAGCGGTTGCCGCCGCCGTCATGCATGAGCACGACGGACTTATTGCTCACCGACTTCAGGACCCGGTGACTGATCGCCATCGCCCCGGGCGCGCGCCAATCCTGCGGGTCGACGCCCCACATGATGAGGTTCTTGCCCTCGCTGGCCACGACCGCGCGCACCCGGCGGTCAGCGAAACCACCCGGCGGGCGCATGCACGTCGTCCGCCCGAGCACCCGGTCGGTGCTGCGCAGCTGAGAGCGGATCGCCTGCGAGGACCCCCGGGGCAGCCACGGATGCGGGGACGTGTGGTTGCCGATCGCGTGCCCGCCCGCGCGCACCCGGGCCACCAGCGCGGGATTGGCCTTGGCTTCCCGCCCGATCATGAAGAACGTCGCCTTGGCGTTGTACCTGCTCAGCAGCCGCAGCACCTGCGGGGTGTAACTCCGGTTGGGGCCGTCGTCGAAGGTCAGGTAAACGACCTTGCCCCCTCCCGGTGCCCGGCTGCCCCGCGCCGCCGGAGCGGCCTGCCTGGCCGGCGCTGGCTGCGCCACCGGCATCGGCCGCACCGCCGGAGCGGCCTGCCCCGCCGGGGCCGCCTGCACTGCGTGCACCCCCGCGCCTGTCCCCGCGGCCAGCGCGACCGCGCACGCCACCACTGCACGTACCCGAAACGACCTGTTCACGACTACCCCCCGGTACTGAACTGGCCCCGGCCGGGGCCGCCAGTACCACGTTCGGCTGCGTCGCTCGCCAGTCGATCACGCGTGCGTCACAACACGATCACGTGTGCCAACGCGCGGTTACCGGCACGCGGGGAGGGTCGCGAAGCTGTAGCCGGCCTTCTTCAGCTCGGGCAGGATCATGCCCAGTGCCTGCACGGTGCGCGAACGGTCACCGCCGCCGTCGTGCATGAGCACGATGCCGCGCGGCGCCGCCGAGTTCAGCACCCGGCGCGCGATGACGGCCGCGTCCGGCCGCTGCCAGTCCCAGGTGTCGATCGTCCACAGCACGGGGGTCTTCCCCTCCGCCCTGATCTGGGCGCTGACGGCATCGCTGGTCATCCCGCCCGGCGGGCGCAGGCACCGGGTGCGGCCGATCACGGCATCCGCCAGGCGGATCTGCGAGGTGACCTCGGTCGCCGGGATAGCGGGCAGCCAGGCGTGCGTGTGCGTGTGGTTGCCGATGGCGTGCCCGCCCGCGCGCACCCGGGCCACGAGCTGCGGGTGCTTGCTGGCCTGCCGGCCGACCATGAAGAAGGTCGCCCTGGCGTCGTATTTCTTCAGCGTCCGCAGGATCTGGGCCGTGTTCGTCTCGTGCGGGCCGTCGTCGAAGGTCAGGTAGATGACCTTCCGGCCCGCCTCCGGAACGGACCGCCCGGCTGGCACGGCCCGGGCCGAGACCGGCCCAGCGCACGCCAGTGCGGCCGAAAGCACCGTCATCGACGCCAGCGTGGCTAGCACGCAACGTTTTACGAATCCCTGATCAAGCACCTCGTGACAATTTCACGAAGCTGCGCGGCCACGGGCGCGGAACCACAACCTGCTCTCACATCGCGGACGATCCCCTTCGCGACGGCCCTGGCCGGCGCTGGATCACAGCCGCCGGGAATCGCGCGCCCCGGTCGCGGGCCACGGCGAAAAGATCACCCATTGAGACGCACATTGCCGTTAGAAAATCAGCGTTAAACCGAATAGGTGTACTAACTGAGTCCGTATTACAGCGGTGTGGTTCCCGGGTGTGTCATCTAGCCTGTTCTGCCGTCGCGGCCGGGGCAACCCCCGTCTGCGGCACTTCCTGTCCGTCCGCGAGACCCGCCTATGTGAGGCGCCCATGAAATCCCCGCCAGGTAACCAGTTACAGCCAGCAGAAGTTCCTCCCGTCCAGAACCTCCTCCCCGGCACCCCTGACGCCGGGGATCCCGCACACGGCAGCGGCCCCGCACCGTCCGGGCAGGCCGCCACCGCAGCACCACCGGACGAAGCCGCCGCCATCGCCGACGACCCCGTCCTGTCCGTCTCACCCGATGAGGTAGCCGCCAGCCAGTCCAAGGCGATCCGGCGGGTGTGCGTCCCGGCAGCGTCGTTCTCGCTCGTCTTCGTCCTCGGCGTGGCGCTCTTCCCCCACCAGTTCAACGACGTCGTCACCGCGGTCCAGGACTCCGTGGTCCGCTCGATCGGCTGGTACTACGTCCTGCTCACCAGCGCATTCGTCGCATTCTGCGCGTACGTCGGGCTGTCTCGCTGGGGTGATGTCCGGCTGGGCCGCGACGACGAGGAACCGGCCTACTCGACTCGCAGCTGGTTCGCGATGCTGTTCGCGGCCGGCATGGGCATCGGCCTGGTCTTCTGGGGCGTCGCCGAACCGCTCAACCACCTGGTGTCCCCGCCCCCGGGGATGGACACCTCCACCCCCGCCGCGGCGGCCTCCGAGGCCATGTCGACCACCTTCTTGCACTGGGGCTTCCACGCCTGGGGCGTGTACGTCGTCGTGGGCCTGGCAATCGCCTTGTCGGTGCACCGCAAGGGACGCCCCATCTCCATCCGGTGGGCCCTGGAACCGCTGCTGGGCGACCGGGTCAAGGGGGCCTTAGGGGATGTCATCGACGCAGTCGCGGTCATCAGCACCGTGTTCGGGGTGGCCTCCTCGCTCGGCCTGGGCGCGATGCAGATCGGCTCGGGCGCGGCGTTCCTCGGCCTGATCCCCAGCGGCGGCAACATCGTGTTCCTGCTGCTCACCGTCATCGTGGTCGCCGGGATGGCGCTGCTGTCGGCGGTCAGCGGCCTGGACCGGGGCATCAAGATCCTGTCCAACACCAACCTGGTCCTGGCCGCGCTGCTGGTCGCGTTCGTGTTCGCGGCAGGTCCGAGCCTGTTCATCGCCCGCGAGTTCGTCGCCGACCTGGGCGCGTACCTCCAGGACTTCGTATCGCTGTCGTTCCGCACCTTCGCCTACGAAGGCCCCGAGGGCGAGGCGTGGATCTCCTCGTGGACGACGTTCTACTGGGGCTGGTGGATCGCCTGGTCGCCGTTCGTCGGCATCTTCATTGCCCGCATCTCGCGGGGCCGGACGGTGCGTGAATTCGTCATCGGCGTGCTGCTCGTCCCCACCCTCATCGGCGTGCTGTGGTTCTCGGTACTCGGCGGCTCGGCGATCTACCGCCAGCTGTTCGGACCGGCCGACCTGGTCCGCCCCGACGGCACGGTCGACACCAACTCCGCATTGTTCGCCCTGGTGGAGACGATGCCGGCGGCCCCGGTCATCGCCGGGCTCTTCATCCTGCTCATCATCATCTTCTTCGTGACCAGCGCCGACTCGGGGGCGTTCGTCATGGCGATGCTGTCCACCGGCGGGGAGCAGGATCCGCCGGTCTGGTCCCGGTCGTTCTGGGCGATCGGCTCCGGGGCGATCGCGGCGGTGCTGCTGTGGTCGGGCTGGAACCGCGGCTCGCTGGATGAGGGGCTAGCCACCATCCAGACGGTCACCATCGTCGTCGCAGCGCCATTCAGCGTCATCATGGTGATGCTGTGCGTCTCGATCGGGCGCACGCTGCACTGGGAGCATCAGCGCCGCCTGCGCCAGGAGGCCAGGCTCTTCCGCCAGGAGCTGCACGATGACGTCGTCGAGTCGGTGCTCGCCGACCCCGCCACCGGGACCCTGAACGTCATCGTGCCCCGGCAGCGGCGCGGCTCCCGGTTGCGGGTGCCCTTCGGCCGCCGCGCCCACGGCGCGCCCGGGAGCGGACCGCACTCCGAGCGGTTCAGCGGCCAGCACGACGGGCAGTAGCCCGCAGCCCCGCCGGTGCCTTCCGCCCTGGCGAGGGGAAGGCACCGGCGGGGCTAGCCGGAGAACCGGGTAGTTACCTAGCTGGCCTCGGCGAACACCCCGACCACCGGGTTCCAGGCGGTGATCTCGGTGTATTCGACGTATCCGGCCTTCTGGAACGGGTCGCCGGAGAGCAGCTCCCGCACGCCCGCCTCATCGTCGGCCCGGAGGATCAGCAGGGCGGACGGCCTGGCGGGGTCGGTCTGCAGCGGTCCCGAGGCGAGCAGGGATCCCGCCTCGGCGAGGGAAGCCAGGTACGCGCGGTGGTCCGGGCGCATCCGGTCCTGGAAATGCGTCGTCGCTGCGTCGTAGCGGTAGTTCACTGCGAAGTAAGCCATGGGCTGACCCTACGGTCCGGATGGCCCCCGCGTTCCCCGGAGCGGGAAACTGGTGATCGGTGCAACGTGACGACGGTGCCGGCGCACGCCCGGCAGGGTGCGGTCAGTACCGGAACCGGGACGTCAGCGCGCGCAGCTGCTCGGCACGTCCGGCCAGGTCACCGGCTGCCTGGCCGAACTGCCCGGCCACCGCGATGGTCCCCTGCACCGGGCCGGCCGCGGTGCGCAGGCCGGAGGCGATCCGGGCGGCTTCGCTCGCCGCCGAGGAGACGTTGCGCCCCATCTCGTTCGTGGTCGCGGTCTGCTCCTCGACGGCCGAGGCGATGGTGGCCTGGCTGTCGTTGATCCGGGCGATGATCCCGGAGATCTGGCTGATCGCGGTGACCGCCGCCTCGGTATCGAGCTGGATCGTCTCGACCCGGCGGACGATGTCCTCGGTGGCCTTGGAGGTCTCCTGGGCCAGCTCCTTGACCTCGTTGGCGACCACGGCGAAGCCCTTACCGGCCTCACCGGCCCGGGCTGCCTCGA
>CAMCQD010000079.1 GCA_945876925.1 uncultured Dermatophilus sp. | reverse complement strand
CCGAGGGCGAGCTGGTCTGCGTGCCCGCCACGATGGGCACCGGGCCGGGCAACGTGTACGTCGCCGCCGCTAAGCGCCTGCTGCGCAGCGTCATCGGGATCGATGCCGAGGCCGGCCCCACGGAGATCGCCATCCTCGCCGACGGCACCGCCGATCCGGTGCACGTGGCCGCCGACATGATCAGCCAGGCCGAGCACGATCCCCTCGCCGCGGCGGTGCTCATCACGCCCGATCCCGGCCTGGCCGCCGCGGTCGAGCGGGAGCTGGCCGCAGCGGTCGCGGCGACCAGGCACCGCGAGCGCGTGGCCACTGCCCTCGGCGGGCGCCAGTCGGCGATCGTGCTCGTCGCCGACCTGGAGGCCGGGATCGCCGTCGCCGACGCTTACGCCGCCGAGCACCTGGAGATCCAGACCGCCGGCGCGGCTGAGGTGGCCGCCCGGATACGCAGCGCAGGCGCGGTGTTCACCGGCTCGTACAGCCCGGTGAGCCTGGGGGACTACTGCTCCGGCTCCAACCACGTGCTGCCCACGAGCGGCACCGCCGCCTACGCCAGCGGGCTGGGGGTGCATTCCTTCCTGCGCTCGATGCAGGTCATCGACTACACCCGGGAGGCCCTCGGGCAGGTCGCCCGCCGCGTGGTCGACCTCGCCCGGGCTGAGGACCTGCCCGGCCACGCGGATGCGATCATCGCCCGGTTCGGTGACGAGGCGCGGCTGCCCGCCCCGGCGGAGGACGCCGGGACCGCCGGTCCCGGGGCGGAAGCCGATGCGGGGGCGGTGGTGGCCCGGCTGCTCGCCCCCGCGCACCGCGGCCGCGCCCCGTACGGCGCCCCGCAGCAGGTGGTTCCGGTGGCACACACAACAACCGAGAACCCCGACCGGGTGCCGGGGCGGGTGAGCGCCTCCCGCCGCGCGGGCACCACCGCGGCCGCCCCGGGCCTCAACCGCTACCCCGACCGCGAATTCACGGCGCTGCGCGCGGACCTGGCCGCCTACCTGAGCGAGCGCACCGGGGTCGCCCTGGCCAGCGACCAGCTGTGGGCGGGTAATGGCTCCAATGAGGTGCTGCTGCACCTGCTGCAGGCCTTCGGGGGGCCGGGGCGGTACGCCCTGGGATTCACGCCGTCGTATTCGATGCACCCGATCATCACCCGCACCACCGGGACCGGCTGGATCGACGGGGCCCGCGGCGAGGCCTTCACGCTAGCGGCAGGCGAGGTTGCCCGCCAGGTCCGCCAGCACCGGCCGTCCGTGGTGTTCCTGTGCTCGCCGAACAACCCGACCGGCACGGCGCTGTCGCTGGACGTGGCCGAGGCCGCCTACGAGGCCAGCCCGGACGCGCTCATCGTCGTGGATGAGGCCTACGCCGAATTCGCCCGCCCCGGCACCCCCAGTGCGGTCACCTTGCTGGCCGGGCGTCCCCGGCTGGTCGTCACCCGCACCATGAGCAAGGCGTTCGCGCTGGCCGGGGCCCGGCTGGGCTACCTGGCCGCCGACCCGGCGCTGGTGGATGCGCTGCGCCTGGTGCGGATGCCCTACCACCTGTCGGCGCAGACCCAGGCCGTCGCCCGGGCCGCCCTGGCGCACGCCGGCCTGCTGCTGGGCACGGTCGAGGCGATCAAGGCCGAACGTGACCGGATCGTCCGCGAGGTCGCCTCCCTCGGCCTGGTGGCGGTGCCCAGCGACGCCAACTTCGTGCTCTTCGGCGGGCCCGCCCTGGGGGATGCCCCGGCGGCCTGGCGCGCCCTGCTCGATCGCGGCGTGCTGGTGCGCGATGTCGGCCTGCCCGGTTACCTGCGGGTCACCGCCGGCACGCCAGCGGAGACGAGCGCCTTCCTCACCGCCCTGGGTGAGGTCGCCGGAGCCAGCTAGCTCCTGCCAGCTAGCTCCGGCCAGGTAGGGTCAGCCCAGGTGCGCCCGGGCCGGGCGGAGAATGCAGTGCTTGCGTGCGAGGAGCCGAGATGAGTGACGAGAACCGCGTCCACCGCGTCGCCGAGAAGAGCCGCTCGACCTCCGAGAGCACCGTGCGGGTACGGGCCGACCTCGACGGCACCGGGGAGGCGGCAGTGCGCACCGGCGTCGGCTTCTACGACCACATGCTCGTCACCCTCGCCCGGCACAGCCTCATCGACCTGGTCGTCGAGGCCAGCGGTGACCTGCACGTCGACGGGCACCACACGATCGAGGACGTCGCCATCGTGCTGGGTGACGCCGTTGCCGCCGCGCTCGGTGACAAGCGCGGCATCCGCCGGTTCGGGGAGGCCACCATCCCGCTGGACGAGGCAATCGCCCAGGCCGTGGTCGACGTCTCCGGCCGTCCCTACGCCGTGATCACCGGGGAGCCCGAGGGACAGCAGTACGCGCTCATCGGCGGCAGCTACTCCGGGTCGATGACCCGGCACGTGCTGGAGACGTTCGCTTATCACGCCCGGATCGCGCTGCATGTCCGGCTCATCGCCGGGCGCGATCCTCATCACATCGTCGAAGCCCAGTTCAAGGCGCTGGCGCGTGCCCTGCGGGCCGCGATCGAACCCGATCCGCGTGTCACCGGAGTCCCCAGTGCCAAGGGCGCACTCTAGGCGCCGCGGGCGGGGCCGCCGCCGGGCCGCCATCGGCCGGGGGATCGTGCTGTCCGCCGGCCGGATCGAGAGCGCGGCCAGCTGGGCCCGGCGGGGCCTGGGCGAGCTGACCATGGCTGCCGTCGAAGGCTGGACGATGATCAGCGCCACCGGCCCGGCCCAGGCCCGCTACCCCTACGACGACGCCGTGCGCACCCTGGCCGGGCGGCCGGTGTCCTGGCGGATGCGCCCCGCGCTGGGGTTCTTCAAGGTGGGGGCGCAGGCGGTCATCGTGCTGCACCCGGCGGGGATGCGGCCGGTGGTGCGCTGGCTCATCTGGACCCCGCATCACGGCCTGGTCGCCCCCGAGGGGCTGCCCGCCGCGCGCATCCCCGATGTGGTCGTCGTCTCCGGCCTGGACACCCGGGTGCAGGCCAGGGCCGCTGCGGCGCTGGCCGCGCTGCTGCGGCGGGCCGACCTGGAAGCCGCCCAGATCCTCACCGGAGCGCTGGATATCCTCGCCCTGCCCGGTGCCGGGGTGCTCACCGGCGACACGTGCATCACGACCCTGCCGGGGGCCCGCTCGGTCTCGCCGAAGGCCCGGTACGCTCGCGAATTTGACCGGTTACTAGACGAACTGGAGCTGGAACGCTCCGGAGCGGAGGCGTGAGGTGCGTGCCCCGGAGATCACCGTGCTCGACTACGGCAGCGGCAACGTCCGCTCGGCCGTGCGGATGCTGGCCCGGCTCGGCGCCCGCGTCGAGCTCACCGCCGACCGCCGGGCCTGCCTCGGCGCCGACGGCCTGCTCGTGCCCGGGGTCGGCAACTTCCATGCGTGCATGCGCGGGCTGCGCGCCGTGGACGGGCCGCGGATCATCGAGACCCGGCTGGCCGGCGGGCGGCCGGTGCTGGGCATCTGCGTGGGCATGCAGGTGATGTTCGAAGGTTCAGCCGAGCCGTCCGCGCAGCCGCTGCCGGGCCTGGGGCAGTGGCCCGGCGTCGCCGGGCGCCTGCCGGCCGCCGTCGCGCCGCCGCCGGATTCGGTGCTGTTCGACGGCGTTGCCGGCGAGCGGTTCTACTTCGTGCACTCCTACGCCGCCCAGGGCTGGGATGTGCACCCGCAGGGCCCGTTCGCCGCGGTCGCCCCCAGGGTCACCTGGGCTGAGCACGGCACCCGTTTCGTCGCCGCGGTCGAGAACGGCCCGCTGTCGGCCACGCAGTTCCACCCCGAGAAGTCCGGGGACGCCGGTGCCCACCTGCTGAGGAACTGGATCACCACGCTGCGCTGACAGGTAGCGTCGAAGCCGCCGGTGCCCGCTGGGCAGGTTCCCGGCACCAGCTGGATCATCCGCGCATCATCGCTGCACGAGAAAGAGGCTCGCGTGACTACCGACCTTCCCCGGCTTGAGCTGCTGCCCGCCGTCGACGTCGTCGACGGCCAGGCGGTGCAGTTACAGCAGGGCGTCGCCGGAACCGGCGGCCAGTACGGCGACCCGTACCAGGCTGCCCTGCGCTGGCAGGACGCCGGTGCCGAGTGGCTGCACCTGGTCGACCTGGACGCCGCCTTCGGGCGGGGGGACAACGCCGCCCTCCTGGCCGGCATCGTCGCCCGGCTCGATCTGAAAGTCGAGCTGTCCGGCGGGATCCGCGATGACGAGTCGCTGAAGCGGGCGCTGGCCACCGGCTGCCGCCGGGTGAACATCGGCACCGCGGCCCTGGAGGACCCGGAGTGGACCGAGCGGATCATCGCCGAGCACGGCGACCGTGTCGCCATCGGCCTGGACGTGCGCGGCACCACGCTGGCCGCGCGCGGGTGGACCCGTGACGGCGGCGACCTGTGGAGCACCCTGGACCGGCTCGAGGCCGCCGGGTGCGCCCGGTACGTGGTCACCGACGTCGCCCGGGACGGCATGCTCGCCGGCCCCAACCTGGAACTGCTGCGCGGAGTGTGCGAGCGCACCGGGTCGCCCGTGGTCGCCTCGGGCGGGGTGTCCACCCTGGACGATCTGCGCGCCATCCGCGCGCTGGTGCCGGTCGGGGTCGAGGGGGCCATCGTCGGATCGGCGCTGTACCAGGGGCAGTTCACCATCGAGGAAGCCCTCGGCGTGGCTGGCCGGCCGTAGGCCCCCGGGCCAGGGGCACCGGCGCCGCCTGCGGCTGGCCGGCCGTTCCCCGCCGGGCGTCCCTTCTCCGGGCGCGGGCGAGGTGCCCCCTCAGGCGGTGTCCTCGTCCACCCAGTCCAGGGTCTTAGCGACCGCCTTATGCCACTGGCGCAGCAGCCGGTCGCGTTCGGCGGAGTCCAGCCGGGGCTCCCAGCGCCGGTCCGCCGCCCAGTTACCCGTCACGTCCTGCTCGCCGGACCAGAACCCGACCGCGATCCCGGCGGCGTAGGCCGCCCCCAGCGCGGTCGTCTCGGCGACCCGGGGGCGCACCACTGGCACGCCGAGGATGTCGGCCTGGAACTGCATGAGGGTCTCATTGGCGGTCATCCCGCCGTCGACCTTGAGTTCGGTGAGGCTGAGCTGCTGGCCGGCGGCGTCGGCGACCATCGCGTCCATCACGTCACGGGTCTGGTAGGCGGTCGCCTCCAGGGCGGCCCGGGCGATGTGACCGGCGTTGACGTACCGGGTCAGCCCGACCAGGGCGCCGCGGGCGTCCGGCCGCCAGTACGGGGCGAACAGTCCCGAGAAGGCCGGGACGATGTACGCCCCGCCGTTGTCGTCCACGGTGGCGGCCAGGGCTTCCACCTCGGCGGCGGTGCGGATCATGCCGAGGTTGTCGCGCAGCCACTGCACCAGCGACCCGGTAACCGCGATCGACCCCTCCAGGGCGTACACCGGTGGCTGCCGCCCGATCTGGTAGGCCATCGTGGTGAGCAGCCCGTGGCCGCTGCGCACCACCTCATGGCCGGTGTTGATGAGCATGAAGCAGCCGGTGCCGTATGTGTTCTTCGCCGCCCCGGCCGTGAAGCACGCCTGCCCGAAGGTGGCGGCCTGCTGGTCGCCGAGGTCCCCGGCGATGGGCACCCCGGATAGCAGCCCGCGCGGGCGGCCGTGCCCGTACACCTGCGAGGAGGATTCGATCCGCGGCAGCATCGCGACCGGGATGCCCATGTCGTCGCAGATCGCTTCGTCCCAGGTGAGGGTGCGCAGGTTCATGAGCATCGTGCGCGAGGCGTTGGTGACGTCGGTGAGGTGGACGCCGCCGTCCGGCCCGCCGGTCATGTTCCAGATCAGCCAGGAGTCGGTGTTCCCGAACAGCAGGTCACCGGCGCGGGCGCGCTCGCGGGCGCCGGGTACGTGGTCGAGGATCCAGCGGATCTTCGGCCCGGAGAAGTACGTCGCCAGCGGGAGCCCGCAGACGTCCTTGTACTTGTCCGGCCCGGCGGCACCGGCCAGCTGGTCGCAGATCGCCTGGGTGCGGGTGTCCTGCCAGACGATCGCGGGGCATACCGGCTCGCCCGTGCGCCGGTCCCAGACCACCGTGGTCTCACGCTGATTGGTGATCCCGACGGCGGCCAGCCCGGCGGCGCTCAGGTCGGCCCGGGCGAGTGCCTGGGCGACGGTCTCGCGCACATTGGCCCAGATCTGGGTGGCGTCGTGCTCCACCCAGCCGGCCCGCGGCAGGATCTGATCGTGCTCCAGCTGGCCGGCCGAGACGATCCCGCCGGAGTGGTCGAACACGATGGCCCGGGTGCTCGTCGTGCCCTGATCGATGGCCAGCACGTACCGGGCGGAATGGGAACTCATCTTCGGGGGCCTTTCAGCTGGGGGCCGGGGGAGTCTCACCGGATGCCCGCGGGCGGGCGGCGCAGCGCCGGCTATCTGCGGAGCGCAGCGCCGCCTGCCTTGCGGACCGGGTCGTGGCCGCTACGGCGCGGGCGTGGCCTCCTGGGGGCCCGCCGGCGCCGGGCCGGGCAGCATCCCGGCGAGGTCCGGAACGGCCCGCCGGGCCGCGATGGCTGCCGCGTCGGTGCGCTCGGCCACGGCGGCGTCCTCGGCTTCCGCCCGGGCGGCGTAGCTGGCGATCTCGCGGGTCAGGGTACCGGCATCCCAGCCCAGCAGAGGCGCGGCGATGGCCCCGATCTCCGGCAGCGCAGCTACTCCCCGGTCGCGCTGCTCGTAGTCCAGCCGCACCCGCCGGCGCAGGATGTCCTCCAGGTGCAGGGCGCCTTCGTGGGTGACGGCGAAGGCCACCTCGGCGCGCAGGTAGTCCGGGGCATGCTCCAGCGGGCTGCCCAGGTCGTCCTGGGCAGCCAGGTCGAGGATGACCGGCAGCTCGTCCCCGTACCGGTCCAGCAGGTGCTGCACCCGGGCCGCGCTCCAGCCCTCGTCGGCTGCGATCCGCTCGCACTGGGCCTGCCAGGCGGGGTAGCCGGCCGCCCCGGTCAGGGGGATGCGCTCGGTGACGGCCGGGCGGGCCCGGGCGCCCTCGGGGCCGTCGAGCTGGCGGAGCGCGAAATCGACGGCGTCGGCGGCCATCACCCGGTAGGTGGTGAGCTTGCCCCCGGCGATGGCGGCCAGTCCGGGACGGACCTGGGCGATGGCGTGCTCCCGGGAGGCCTTCGCCGAGGCGTTCTCGCCCCTGGCCCTGGGCTGCAGCAGCGGCCTGAGGCCGGCGTAGGTGCCGATGATGTCGGACCGGTCCAGCGGGTCGGCCAGGACCGCGTTGGCGTGCTCCAGCACGTAGTCGATGTCGGCGGCGGTGGTGACCGGGTGGGCCAGGTCGTGCGTCCACTCGGTGTCGGTGGTGCCGATCACCCAGTACCGGTCCCACGGGATGATGAACAGCACCGACTTCTCGGTGCGCAGGAAGATGCCGGTGCTGCCGTCGATCCGGTCCCGGGGGACGACGAGGTGGACGCCCTTGCTGGCCAGCACGCGCAGGCCGCCACCGGTTCCGGGGGCGAGGGCCTGGGTGGTCTCGGTCCATACCCCGGTGGCGGTGATCGTGTACCGCGCCCGGATCGTGATGTCCTGGCCGGTTTCCAGGTCGCGCACCACC
>CAMCQD010000078.1 GCA_945876925.1 uncultured Dermatophilus sp. | reverse complement strand
CGGCCCGGACCCTGCAAGGCTTCGCGGCGGGCGCGATCGTACCGGCCGCGATGGGCGTGCTCGGCATGATGCCCGGCGACCGGGCGCGAGGCCGCGCCTTCGGGGCGATGGGCGGCGTCGGGGTGGCGGCGACGCTCGCGGGCCCGCTGCTCGGCGGCTGGTTCGCCGACGGACCCGGCTGGCGCTGGGGAATTCTCACCAGTTCGTCGACGATCCTGCTCGGGCTGATCCTCGCCATCCTCCGGATGCCGGAGGCGCCCGAACGCCCGCCTCGCTGGTGGCGGGTCCGCCCGGTGGACTCGCTGCGCCCCGTTCTCCAGCCTGAGCTGCGGCCGCTGTTCATCGCCGCAGCCCTGGTCGGCGCGATGACCATGAGCGCCACCGCATACCTTCCGCTGGCGCTCAGCGAGCTCCACGGCCTGTCAGCCGCTGGCACCGGGAACCTGCTGCTGCCCATGCTCGTGTCCTCGGCTGTCGCGAGCGGCATCGCCGGACGGCTCGTCACCAGGCCCGCCGCGGGATGGGTGCCGTGGCTGCTGCCCCTAGCCGGGCTTCCCGTCGTGCTGGCAGACGGGCCGCTCGCATTGTCGGGCGCCGGAGTCCTCGTGGGGCTGGGCATGGGCGCGGCCCTGCCGAACCTGCTGACCCGCGTCCAGGGGCTCTCCCCGGCAGACCAGCGGGCGGCAACCTCCTCACTCGTGCAGCTCACCCGAAACCTCGGCGGGGCCGTATCGGTACCGCTGCTGGGCTTCTGGGTGACGGCTGGCACCCCCACGGCCGCCGGGTTCGCCGGGCTGGCGGCCTCGCTGTGGCTCATCGCCGCAGCGGGGCTGCTCGTCTCCTGCCTGGCCCGCCCGCCGGCCGCCGGCCCGCCGCCGGACGCAGCCCCGGCCAGGCCAGGCACGGCGACGTAGCGACCCGATTTATACCTTTTTCACGACCCGGCGCACATTCACCTAGGTAAACGTGCACGAGGGCCCCGCGAAGGTATAAATCGAGTCGCTACCCGGCGGGATCGCTCGCGGTTACCAGTCGTCGTGCCGGGCCGAGGCCATCGAAACCCCGAGCGCCAGGGTGCGCATCATCCGCTCCGTGGCTTCGACGAGCAGGCGCTCACCGTCTTCCACCGCATCCTGCAGGCTCATGGGCACGGACACGATCGAGGCGATCGCGTCGATGCCGATGTCGTGGACGTCGCGGGCGCCCTGGCCTAGCGTGCCGGCCAGGGCCACCACGGGCACCCCGTACAGCGCCGCACGACGAGCTACCTCCGCCGGCACTTTGCCTTTCGGGGTCTGGAAGTCGATGGCGCCCTCGGCGGTGATGACGAGATCGGCGCCCTTGATGAGCCGGTCCAGGTCGATGCCCGCGAGGCCGGAGTCGAGCAGCGCATCGAAGCGGGGCACGAGGCGCGCACCGATAGCGGCCAGCCCGGCGCCGAGTCCGCCGCTGGCGCCAGTTCCTGGCCCGGTAGCGAAGTCCGTTGCGCGGGCGTCTTCCACGGCGTCGCGCCGCAATACCCGGGCCCAGTTGCTGAATCCTGCGGCGAGGTGCTCCACCTGCTCAGGGGTGGCGCCCTTCTGGGGGCCGAAGACCCGGGCGACGCCGCGCTCCCCGGTGAGCACGTTGTGCGGGTTGAGCGCGAGGGTGAGCCGCACGCGTCCGTCCGCGATGGCCGGGTGCAGACCGGCCAGGTCGAGCCGGTCGACCTGGCCCAGGTGGGCGCCACCGAGGGCGATGTCGTTCCCGCCGGCGTCGAGCACCCTCACTCCCAGGGCTTGCAGCGCTCCCATGCCGCCGTCGGAGGTGCCCGAGTCGCCACATCCGACGAGGATGTTGCTCACTCCCGTCCCGGCTGCGGCGGCGATCAGCTCGCCGACGCCATACGTGGTGGTCTGGCCGGGGTCGCGCTGGTCGCGCGGGACTAGGCGCAGCCCTGCGGCGGCGGCCATCTCGACCACGGCCGTGCCCTCGGCGGAGCCGCCGAGTAGCGCGAAATGCGAGTGCACGGGCGTGCCGACCGGCCCGGTGACGGTGCGTTCGACGAGCATGCCTCCCGTTGAGGCGGCGAGCGTGGCCGCGGTGCCCTCGCCGCCATCGACCAAGGGCACGGCCTTGACGACGGCTCCGGGTACGGCGCGGCGCACCCCGGCGGAAATGGCCCGGGCGACCACGGTGGCGTCGAGCGATTCCTTGAATCCCGACGGGGCGATGAGTATGCGCTGCAGGACTGCGGGCATTGTGACTCCTGGGTTCGGATGGGCGGGGGTTAGCGGAACAGGGGCATGCCCATCGCGGGCCAGATCAGCGCCGCGAAGACCAGCACGAGTACCGCGCTCATGGGCGCGAGCACTGCGGACAGCCGCAGCAGGTGACGCGGTTCGTAGCTGTCGATGCCTTCGATGCCGGAGAAGATGGTGACGGGTTTGGCGGAGCTGGTGAGGGTGTGGCAGAAGCCGGCTGCGGCCGTGGAGGCGAATGCCGCCGCCACCGGATCGACTCCCACCCCCGGCGCGAGCGACACGACCAGGGGGACGAGCACGGCCGAGCGGGCGGAACGCGACTGGATGACGAGATGGGCACCGGTCGAGACGAGCACGATGATGACGACGAAGACCCAGCCTGCTGAGGTCCCGGCGGAGGCGACGGGCCCGAGGACGCGGCTGGCCAGCCATTGCGCGGCCCCGGATTCGACTAGCGCCGAGCCGAGCGTGAGCGTCGCCGCCATGAACATGAGCATCGACCACGGCACTGCCTTGAGGGCTTTGCCCAGGCCGACGGACCCGAAACGGGGGCTCGCGACTACGAGGCTGCCCAGCAGCGCGACTACCGCCGGGTGGAGACCGTGCAGCGGTTCTGTGCACCAGAGGATAACTACCGCGGCGATGAGCAGCGCTGACCTGGACTGCGCCACCGTGAGCGAGCCGGTGATGGGCACGGATGCGTGCCGTTGCATCTCCTCGAGGGTGACGTGCACTGGCTCCCGCCGGTCGGCGCGGGTGGTGAAGAGCAGCAGGATGATCTCGGTGCACAGATGCGAGGCGGCCAGGGCCAGGGGCAGGCCGGCCAGCAGCCAGCTCGCGAAGGTGAACCCTTCGTACCCGGAGGTGGTGAGGATCTGGCTGGTGATGAGGTGCGCTCCCGCTCCCAGCAGCGACGCCACCGCGGACAGCAGGATCACTGAGGGGAACAGCAGCGCCAGGGCCAGCACGATGCGGCGGCGCTGCGCGAGCACCGTTGCCAGCGCGACGAACACCGGTACCGCGAGGGCGGCGCGCCCGGAGGTCGAGGGGACGGCGAAGGCGGTGGCGACGAGGGCAGCGGTGGTGAGGTGGGCGAGCTGCCGTGGTGTGCTCGCACCGGTGACGATGAATGCCGCGGCCCGGGTGGATAGCCCTGAGGCGGTGATTCCAGCGGCGATGACGAAGGCGGCGAGCAGGAGCCAGACTGTGTCCTCGCCGAGTGAGGTGAACAGCAGTTCGTCAGGTAACACCCCGAGGATGACCAGTATCACGGCCGCGCCGAGGGCCACGTAGGTGTCGCCTATCGAGGAGAAGATCCACAGCCAGATCGCGACGGCGAACACCGCGAGCGTGAGGGCTCCGTGGGCCGACAAGGTCGCGCCGGGTCCGAGCGCGCTGGAACCGCACCAGGCGACGAAGGCCAGCAGCAGGATGCCCGTGATCGTCGCCCCCCAGGGCACTCGCCGCAGGAGGGGAGGCCGTCCAGGCGGGGCCTCGCCCGGTGACCGGGGCGGGGTGGTGGCCCAGCGCACAACCGCGGGGGCGCTCATTGTTCCTGCCCTAGCGCGGCGGCGAGCTGGCCGGCTGGTTCCCCGGCGCGGTCGCTGGCCTGGCCGGGGCGGGAGGGCAGGTCGAGTCCGAACCGGGTGCCCCCGGCCTGGCTCGATTCCACCCATGCGCTGCCACCGTGTGCGTCGGCGACTGCCCGGGCGACGGCGAGCCCGAGGCCCATGCCAGGGGTGTGTTCCCAGGATTGTTCCTCGCCGGTGCCGGCGGTGCGGTAGTTCTCCAGCATCGCCCTGGCTTCGTCCTGGTCTAGTGCCGGTCCCTGGGTGGCGACCCACAGGCGCAGGGTCGGCTCGGCCGGCTCGCCCACCACCTCGGAGGCGATGTGAATCGGCTGTTCGGCGGTGGTGTGCTGGTAGGCGTTGCGGGTGAGCTGCGCCATGGCCCGGACGACCCGGCCGGGGTCGACGTGCACGATGCCGTCGGCGGATTCCCAGGTCCAGCGGCGGTCGTCCCCGAGTGCGACGGCGTCGGCGACGACGTGCCGGATGAGGTCTTTGGCAGCGACGGGGCGCCGGGTGAGGAAGTCCGGGTAATCGGCTTGGCTGAGCAGTTCGAGGTCGGCGAGCGAGGTCTGCATGGATTCGAGTTCGCGGCGGGCCTGTTCCGCGGCGAGGGCGCGTTCGTCCTGGGGCACCTGGTCGTCGGCGAGTACCCGCAGCAGGCGGGCTACCTGGGCGCGTGGTCCGGCTAGCTGCCGCTGGACCTCGGCCGCGAAGTGCTGTGAGGCTTTGCGGGATGTTTCGAGGCGGTCGAGCATCTGGTTGAAGGTGACTGCCAGGCGGGCGATGTCGTCGCGTCCTTCGACCGGGACGCGAGCGGACAGGTCGATGGCGTCGATGCGGTCGGCGACTTCGCCGATGTCACGGATGGGCCGCAGGATCTGCCCTGAGGCGAGCCAGGCCATGCCCGCTGTCAGCAGGAGCCCGCCGACGGCGACTCCGAGGAGCAGCAGGGTCTCGCGGGCGACTCGTTCTTGCGCGGTCCGGGTGAACACGCCGACCACGAGAGTGCCGGTCTCGCCTCCGACTTGCGCGGATGTCCGGCCCCAGCGCAGCTCCCCCTGGGGTGTGCTGGTGACGCCGGAGGACTGCGGGTGACTGAGGATGGCTTGCAGGCGTGCGTTGTCGCCAGCGAGGGTCTCGCCCGCGTCATCGGCTGCGTTGTCCGAGAAGAGCACGTCAGTGGCGGTGACGCCGATGAGCGTTTCACCGGTCGCCGGCGTCTGCCTGGTGAGGTAGCGCTCCAGCATCGCCGTGGCGGAGGTGAACGGCGCAGCGGTGACAGGGTCGACGCCCTCGGAGGCGAACGTCGTGAACTCGTCGACTTCCTGGATGATGTCGTGGTTGGCCTGGGTGGCTACCTGGGTGAGCAGCACTGAACGCAAGGTGACCATCACTGCCAGCAGGCTCAGGGCCGTGGTGAGGACGATCCAGCCGACGATCCGCCACCGGGCTGAGATGCGTGAGCCGTGCTCCGCCGTGCGCTTACCGGACATCAGCCGTCCACCTCGTCGGGGATGCCGTCGTCGTCCCGGTCGCCGTCCAGGTCGGCGGGGGTTCCCACCTGCCGGGGCTCGGCCTCGACGGCCCGTGGCGTGGCGGCCGGGACGGCCGACGGGGCCTGCGGGATCCCCCGGCTGGCGCTGGGGATGCCGCCGGGGGTGCTTGGCGCCACGGCCGGGACGGTGGTGACGCCCGGGGCGAGCGACTCGGGCAGTTCGGGCGGCTTGGTAGTCGCTGCCAGTGTCTGGCTTGCCAGCGCCAGCAGCACGGGCACGGCAAGAACGCCTAGTAGCAACGCAATTCGAGCGAACATGCCCACCAGTCTCGGTGATCCAACCGAGATTTTGCCGTCATCAAAGCGTTATCTTTTTCCGGCTCTCCTTCGGGGGTTACGCCGGGGTCCGGTGTAGGTGCGCACCGGGGGTCCGGGGTGCTCTCGCGGCGGGCTGGGGCCGCGCCCCTCCGGGACCCGCGACCCGGGATCTGGTTGTCGCGGGATCTGGCAGCGCAGGAAATGTCCCGCACGTGCCACGGGAGCCGTGCCCGCGATCTCGCCCCGGCCCAGCGCGCCCCCTCGCGGACCCCGTACCGGGGCATCCCCTCGCGGACCACGCACCGGGACGATACCGGCGCCTGCGGCCACCTCGACGACGCCCTCGGGCTGCTCGTCAACTGCGCCGGCATCGGTGCCTGCTGCCACGACACCAACCGGTGCCTCTGCGCCTGGCCTTCTTCGCCAAGGTCTTCATCAGTGAAGACGGCCTGCCCTGCGCCGGGAGCAACCGGCCCTTCGGGCTGCTCCTCAGCGCCCAGGTTCCGCCGGTGGTGGTCGCGAACTCGGAGAAGTCCGGCTGCCAGGCCTGGTTCGCCCCGGCGGCCCGGTGACGGACACGACCGGCGATGCGCTGCCAGGGCCCGTCGCTCGCGCTGGTAGTCCGCCGGGACGATCAGACCGCGCAGCCTCGCGGCGCCGTGGCCTGGCTGGTGTGGCAGGGTTTCGCTGAGGTAGCGATCGGAAGTATCCCGTTTTCGGTGGCGCGTGCACGTTTACCTAGGTAAACGTGCACAGGAGCCGGAGAAAGGTATACCTGGGATCGCTACGTCGCCGGCACAGCCCCGATACCGCAACCTGGAACCGGCCCATCCGGCCTCCCCGACCCTTAAGACGTCACCGCTCACCCCCGGCGAGGGAGCAACGACGGCAAGCCCGCATCCCCTGCTGGAACCCTCCGCCCGTTCATGATTTCCCCGGACCAGGCGTACCCAACGACCAGCTCGACCAGGCCAGGACCAGCGCTAACCCTGCCTAGCGGGCACTCCCCCCAGCGCCCCAGCTGGGTGCCGATCGCCGCACCCCAGCAGCGGAAGCCGGGGCACTCCACCCAGCGCCCTCACCTGGGCCGCGGACGCGAACAAGGCCCGAACCGAAACCACGAATGATGGCTAAGGTTCAGGCCTTGTATGTGGAGTGGACCTAGCAGAAGGCTTGTCGAAACTCGCCCCGCCGGTGATTCAGATGTTGCGAGCACACCAGTCCATCCGCGCGAGAAAGCACAGGACGCACCGCCGGAGGCACCAACCGCAGCAGGCGCCGCGAGCGTCCGCAGACCTCCTCCAGCGAGCGGAAGCCGCTTACGCTGCCGGCGGGTCCCTGAAGGCTGTGGCCCGGCAAGTTGGCCTCGGACACGAGCGACTCTCTCGCCTCCTACGAGAAGGCGGTGTCGTCCTCCGCAACCACTCCCCGTCGATCAGCGAGATTCGGCTGATGCGGTCCATGTATGAGCAGGGGGCTTCACTGGAGCGTGTGGGCAACAAGTTCGGCTACACCGCGGGGACAGTCCGCAAACACTTGATCGCCGCCGGTGTCATGATGCGCGACACGCACGGTCGTGTCTGAACGGAGCCCCCCACGGCTTCGGCAAGAGCTCAAGACATCATGACCAACGCTGATGTTCCCAACAGGAGCTGGGTCCGAGTATGCAGTCCTTCGCCGTGCATATCAGCTCTGTACCCGGCCGCGCGCGCGATCGCGGGCTTGCTGCCGCAGTCTTGCCCGTACTTCGTCGTGGATCGTGGTCGAGGTCTGCTCTGCTGTCTCGATGGAGACCACGAGTGCGTATCGCACCGTCTTACCAGCACCAAGGTGTTGGGCGTCGTCCATGCATTCAACGTGGATCGGGAACGTGTCATCGTCGCCGAACACCATGGCGCGGTTGCCTTGGACGATCTCGTGTTGGAGGCTCCCTCGCCTGACCGAGTTGTGCTCCGCATCAATGCGTTCTCCGCCTGCGAGTTGCTTGTCTGGAGTGGCGAAGTACACCTTCGCACTTCGGTAGCGGTTGAGCCGACTGACAGTGGGGGCCATGTACGCCAGGGTGATGGTGAG
>CAMCQD010000077.1 GCA_945876925.1 uncultured Dermatophilus sp. | reverse complement strand
CGTGCGCGGCCGCCGTCATGGCCGTCACCACCGCACCTGTCGCGGTCGCCAGGCCAGTCACCGCCCGCACCCGGTCAGGCTCCGAATCCGGATGCGGCACGACCACCCACGGCCGTCCCTCGAACAGGTCCCGGCGGGCGCTGATCGCTCCCGAGCGTTCCCGCCCGGCCATCGGATGCGACCCGACGAACCGGCGCACATCCGCGCCGGCCCGTTCCACGTCAGCGATGACCGCCCGCTTCACCGAAGCGACATCGGCCACGGTCGCCTCCGGCCAGGCCGCCAGCTCCCGCGCCGCCACCTCGCCGGTGACATCCGGCGGCGCGGCCACCAGCACGAGATCCGGGGCCGGGTCCCCTGGCGCGGCAGGCACCCCGGCACCCAGGTCCCGGGCCAGCGACATCGCCGTCGGTGAAGGATCGCTCAGCGTCACCGCGTACCCGGAGGCGCTCAGCGCCAGTCCCGCGCTGGTGCCGATCAGCCCGGTGCCGACGATCCGGACGTGCCGCACCGCGCCGCCGCGCGCAGGGCTCACAACCCCGCCGCCGCGTAAAGCTGCGCGATCTCCCGGGAGTTCAGCGCGCGCAGCCGGCCCGTCTTGAGGTTGCCCAGCTTCACCGGCCCGACCTGCACCCGGGTGAGGGTGAGCACCGGGTGCCCGGCGGCCTCCAGCAACCGCCGGACCACGTGCGTGCGGCCCTCGTGCAACACCACCTCAACCAGCGCCTTTCCCGGGGTCGAGTCGATGAGCCGGAACGAATCCACCTGGGCCAGGCCGTCATCGAGCTGTACGCCGGCCCGCAGCCGCCGCCCCAGATCGCGTGGCACCGGACCGGGGACCGAGGCGACATAGGTCTTGGCGATCTCGAAGGAGGGGTGCTGCAGCCGGTGGGCGAGCTCGCCATCGTTGGTGAGCAGCAGCAGGCCGTCCGTGTCGGCATCGAGCCTTCCCACGTGAAACAGCCGCTCCCGCCGGTTGATGAGCATGAACGAGATGTCCGGGCGGCCCAGCTCGTCATCCATCGTGGAGACGACACCCAGCGGCTTATTCAGCGCGTAATACGCCCGGGAGGCGTCCAGCTGCACATACTCGCCATCGACGCTGACCCGGTGCGCGGCCGGGTCGATCCGCAGCCCCAGCCCGGTGACGGTCCGCCCGTCCACCTGCACCCGGCCCTGGGCGATGAGCAGCTCGCAGGCCCGCCGGCTCCCCACCCCGGCAGCGGCGAGCAGCTTCTGCAACCGCACGCCATCGGGGTCGTGCACGTCCACCGCAGGCCCGGCCGGCTCCGGCGGGACCAGCGCGCGGCGGTCCTGGTGACGTTCCGGCCGCGGACGGCGTGCAGCCGCCCGCTTCCCCGGATCCCGCGCCGCCTTTCCCCGGCTCACGCCGCGTCCGCCGGGCTTACCGCCCTGCCTGCCCGGCTTCGGCTTACCGCCCCGGGGGTTGCTGCCACGCCCGCCGCTCATCGGTGGTTCTCCTGCTCTGCGTCGCCAGCGGCAGCGGAGCCGCTGCTGGATGCTGGCCCGGCGGCGGGCACGGGCGCCGCGCCGCCGGGATCGTCGGTGACCTCGGAAAGGTCCGGTAAATACGGTGCCAGGGCAGGCAGCTCGTCGAGGGAGCCGATGCCCAGGCGCTGGAGGAAGAACTCCGTGGTGCCGTACAGGATCGCGCCATGATCGCTGTCCAGGCCGGCCTCGGTGATCAGCCCCCTGGTCAGCAAGGTGCGCACGACCCCGTCGACGTTCACGCCCCGGATGGCACCGATCCGGGCACGCGTCACCGGCTGACGGTAGGCGATAACCGCCAGGGTTTCCAAGGCGGCCTTGGTGAGCCGGGCCTGGGCACCGTCGGTGAGGAACCGCTCAACCGCCGGGGCGAGCGCGTGCCGGGAGTACATCCGCCACCCGCCATTGATCGCCCGCAGCTCGAATCCCCGCCCCTGCGAATCGAACTCCTCAGCTAGCCGGGTGAGTACCGCGGTGACGGCGGCCTCGCTAGCGCCCAGCGCCCCGGCCAGCGCCGCCGGGGTGACCGGCTCATCGGCCACCATGAGGATCGCCTCGAGTGCGGCCCTGAGCCCGCCTGGCAGGAGCCCGGCATCGAACCCCTCCCCCGCGCCCGGGGACAGGGAGCCTGTCACCTGCGCTCCGGCCGCCGGGGTGTCACCGGAAGCCGCCTCCGCGCCCGGGGCTGCGTGCGCGGCGAGGTCGTCGTGGCTCACGATCCGTACTCCTGTCCGTTCCTGCTCCCGGGCCCGCTACCAGCCGCGGCCAGCCCGGGAGCGCCGTCCGTGCCCGGTTCGCCGGCGGCGTCCTGGGCTCCGGGCTGCGGGGGCTGCCCGCCGCGGCCAGCTGGCCCCTCCTGCGGGCCGGTCCAGCGGACGGTCAGCTCCCCCAGCGCCTCAGCCTGATCCAGGGCCACCGAGCCGGCGCGGAACAGCTCCAGCACCGCCAGGAACCGCGCCACGACCACCAGGGTCGAATCCGCGTCAGCTACCAGCGCCCGGAACGAGGCGGCCTTGCGGCGCAGCAGCACCCCGGTGACCAGCCGGGCCTGCTCGGCAACCGAGACCGCCGGGGTGTGCAGATGCTCCACCGTCACCTGCGGGGCCGGCCGGGGGGTCAGCGCCCCGGCGGCGATCGCGGCGAACTGCTCCGGGGTGACCGCCAGCACCAGCTCGGGCAGGAGCGACCCGAACCGGGGGTCAGCCCCGGGTCGGCGCGGATGGCACCGGCCGTGAGCGAGGATCCGCTGCTCCATCCACTCCGCCGCCTGCTTCTAGGCGCGGTACTGCAGCAGGCGGGCGAACAGCAGGTCCCGCGCCTCGATGAGGGCCAGGTCCTCCTCGTCCTCCCCGCCCGGGGAAGGCAGCAACCGGGCGGCTTTAAGGTCCAGCAGGGTCGCCGCCACGAGCAGGAACTCCGAGGCGGCGGACAGGTCCAGGGCGCCCTCGGCGGCGCGCATCGCCTGCGCGTAGGCGAGGAACTCGTCGGTCACCTCCGCGAGCGAGATCGTGGTGATGTCGAGCTTGCGCTTGCTGATCAGCCCCAGCAGCAGGTCGAACGGGCCGGTGAACTGATCCAGGTGGACCTCGAAGCGGGCACCGCGCACCCGCCGGGTGAGCACCCCTCCGGGGGTGACGCCGGCCGCGCCGTCGATGACGCTCAGGGCGCCCCGCCCCGCCAGATGAGCTCCCGGGCGAGCTGCCGGTAGGCGTCGCTGGCCCCGTGCGAGGGGGCATACGCCGTGATCGGCTCAGCGGCCAGGGTCGCGTCGGGGAACTTCACCGTGCGCGAGATGACGGTGTGGAACACCCGGTCCTGGAAATGGTCGACCACGCTGCGGACCACCTCGCGGCTGTGCAGCGTGCGGCCGTCGAACATGGTGGCGAGGATGCCGTCGATGGTCAGCCGCGGGTTGAGCCGGTCAGTGACCTTATCGATCGTCTCCACCAGCAGGGCCACCCCGCGCATGGCGAAGAACTCGCACTCCAGCGGGATGACGACGCCGTGCGCGGCGGTGAGGGCGTTGACCGTCAGCAGCCCCAGCGAAGGCTGGCAGTCGATGATGATGACGTCGTAGTCGTCCATCACCCGGCGCAGCACCCGCGCGAGCACCATCTCCCGGGCCACCTCGCCGACCAGCTGCACCTCGGCGGCCGACAGGTCGATGTTGGCCGGCACGAGGTCGAGATTGCGGGTCCGGGTCTGCTGCACCACATCGCGGATGTCATGCCCGGGCTCGACCAGCAGGTTGTAGATCGTGACGTCGAGGTCGTGGGTGGGGATGCCCAGCCCCACCGACAGCGCCCCCTGCGGGTCGAAGTCGACGAGCAGCACCTTGCGCCCGAGCTCGGCCAGCGCGGCACCGAGGTTGATGGACGTGGTGGTCTTGCCCACGCCGCCCTTCTGATTGCACATGGCGATGACCCGGGCCGGGCCGTGCCGCGTCAGCACGGGCGGGGTGCCGAAGTCCGGTAGCGGGCGGCCGGTGAGGTCGAGCTGGCCGATCCCGGCCAGCTCGCTGCCCGGCAGGTGCCCGTCGGCCATGTCCTCGCCGGACTCGTAGGCATCATCCCCCGGCACCTGCGGCGGTCCCGGCTGCGAGCCGATGCTGCCGAAACTGTGCCCGCCCTCGTCGGGAGCCGTGAAAGGGTTCATGCTTTCCGCCTCTGGTCGCATGGTCGTGCTCGGCGCCTCACCCGTCCCGCCGCATCGCGCCTGACCGGGAGCCGGCCTGCGCCGCACCGGGATCCGCCACGTCCCCGGTGTTTACACGTGCGGGCGAGTTGGTATACGAAGCGACCTTATCAGGGCCGACCTGCATCGATCTGGTAGCCGTAGTGAGCGCGGGGATGCGTGGTGGCATACACCTCCTTCAGCCGGGCCATGCTCACCTTGGTGTAGATCTGCGTGGTCGTGACGCTGGCGTGCCCGAGCAGCTCCTGGACCACCCGCAGATCGGCGCCGCCGTCGAGCAGGTGGGTGGCGAAGGAGTGCCGCAGCGTGTGCGGGCCGGCCCGGCCGGGCAGCCCGGCCCGCTCAGCGGCCTGGCCGATGACGTGCCAGGCGAGCTGGCGGGACAACCGGGCACCCCGGGTGTTGAGGAACACCGCCCCGCGCGGGCCATCCCCGCGCGCCCCGCTGGCCAGCACCGGCCTGCCCCGGGCCAGGTAGGCGCCCAGGTGGGCGGCGGCATGCGAGCCCAGCGGCACGATCCGCTCCTTATCCCCCTTGCCGAGCAGGCGCACCGCCCGCTCGGTGAAATCGAGATCGTCCACGTTGAGGCCGGTCGCCTCACTGACCCGGGCGCCGGTGCCGTACAGCACCTCGAGCAGCGCCCGGTCCCGCAGCCGCACCGCCGCCTCCGTGCCGCCGCTGCCACGCGCGGAACTCACGTCACCTGGCCCGCCGCCCCGGCCCTGCTCGTCATCGGGCGGGGGGACGGGCAGGGCCTCCAGCAGCCGGGTGACCTCGTCGATGGTGAGCGCCTTGGGCAGCCGCAGCCCCGGCGAGGCCGGGGTGACGTCGGCGGCCGGGTTGCCCGCGGCCAGGCCCTCGGCGTGGGCGAAGGCGTGAAAACGCCGCACGCTCACCAGCGCCCGGCCCGCCGAGGCCGGGGCCGGGACCCCCGGGGAGGAGGGGGCTGCGCTGCCGGTGCGCAGCGCAGCCGAATAGGCCCGCACATCGGCCTCGGCGACCTCCCCGGCAGAGGCGATCCCGCGGCCGCGCAGGAACCCCAGATACCGGCGCAGGTCACGGCCGTAGGCCTGGAGCGTGTTCGGTGCCAGGCCGCGCTCTACCCGCAGATGGGCCAGCCACGCCGCCGCGGCGGCGTCGAGCCCGTCCCCGTGCTGCGGCCCCGGCATGGCTAGGCCTCCCGGGATCAGCCAGCGTCCCCGGAGGCGATCACGCGCGGGTGCAGGTCCTCCTGGGGGGGAAGCCAGCTGGCGGCATCGGCCTCGGCCTGCTCACCTGAGCGGATGTCCTTGACCGAGTCCGCCCGCACCTGGCCATCCTCACCGGCCGCGCCGGGGAACCACACGAACGGGATGCCGCGCCGGTCAGCGAACCTGATCTGCTTGCCGAACTTCGCCGCCTCCGGCGCGACCTGGGTGGCGATGCCGCGCGCGCGCAGCCGGGCGGCCACGCCCATCGCCCGGGCCCGGTCCTGCTCGGAGTTCAGCGCCACCAGCACGCAGGTCGGGGTCGGGCGGGTCACCCGCACCCGCCCCTGCTCCAGCAGCTTGGCCAGCAGCCGGGACACCCCGATCGAGATGCCCACCCCCGGGTAGGTGGTGCGCCCGTCACTGACCAGCGAGTCGTACCGCCCGCCCGAGCAGATCGAGCCGTACGACTCGTGCCCGATGAGCTGCGTCTCGTAGACGGTGCCGGTGTAGTAGTCCAGTCCGCGGGCGACCTTCAGGTCGGCGGCCAGCAGGCCCGGGGCATGCTCGGCGGCGGCCTCGACCACGGCGGCCAGCTCGGCCAGTCCCGCGTCCAGGGTGGGGTGCTGCACGCCGAGGGCGCGCACCTGGCCGGCGAATGAGGTGTCGGTGCTGCTGATCCCGGCCAGGCGGCAGCACGCGTACGCCTGCTCCCCGGTCAGGCCGGCCTGGGTGAGCATCTCCTGGACCGCCTGCGGGCCGGCCTTGTCGAACTTGTCGACGATGCGCAGCACGGTGACGATGTCCTCAGCGGCGATGCCCAGCCCCAGGTAGAAGCCCTCGGGGATCTTGCGGTTGTTCACCTGGATGCGGAACGGCCCGATCGGCAGCCTGGCGAACGCGTCGGCGATGACCAGCGGCAGCTCGGCCTCATAGTGGAACGGCAGCGACCCGGACCCGACCACGTCGATGTCGGCCTGGACGAACTCGCGGTAGCGCCCGTCCTGGGGACGCTCCCCGCGCCACACCTTCTGGATCTGGTAGCGGCGGAACGGGAAGGTCAGCTTGCCGGAGTTCTCCAGCACGTACCGGGCGAACGGCACGGTGAGGTCGAAGTGCAGCCCCAGGCGCTTGCCCGGGTCCTGCTCGCCGTCGCGGGCGTCCGCGGCCAGCCGGGAGACGGCGTAGATCTCCTTGTCGGCGTCGCCGCCCTTGCCGAGCAGCCGCTCGACCGGCTCGACTGCGCGGGTCTCGATGCTGGTGAAGCCGTGCAGCTCGAATGTCGTCGCGATGACCCCCAGGACATGCTGCTCGATGATCCGCTCAGCGGGCAGGTACTCGGGGAATCCGCTCAGCGGCATGACCTTCGAACTCACGTGCTCAATCCTTGCAGGTAGGGGTTGGTGAAGCGTTCCCGCTTCAGGGTGGTGGCCGGTCCGTGCCCGGGGAGCACGAGGCTGTCGTCCTCCTGGGCGAGCACGACGTCGCGCAGGGTGGCGGTCATCGTCTCCGCGTCGCCGCCGGGCAGGTCGGTGCGCCCGACGCCCCCGGCGAACAGCACGTCACCGGCGAAGATGGTGCGGGTCAGGCCCGAGCCGGAGCCGATCGCGTCGGGTACCCCCGCGATCTTGAACATGGTCGAGCCCTCGGTGTGCCCGGGTGCGTGCAGCAGGCTGACATCCAGGCCGGCCACGCTCATCCGGGCGGTCTCGCCGAAGGAGCGCACGTCCTCCGGTTCGTCCCAGGCCGGCAGCGCGCCGAACTCGGATTCGAGCATGAGCCGCAGCGGCTCCCCCAGCCCGGCAAGCGGGTCGCGGAGCCGGTACTGGTCCGCGGCATGGATGTACGCCGTGACGCCGTGCGACTGGCACACCGGCGTGACCGAGAAGACATGGTCGAGATGGCCGTGGGTGGCCAGCACTGCCGCGGGACGCAGGCGATGCTCCGCCAGCACCTCGCGCAGCCGGTCGGTGATGCCGATGCCCGGGTCGATGATGAGGCATTCCTCACCCCGGGAGGGCGCCACGACGAAGCAGTTGGTCGCGAGGGCGGTTGCCGGGAAGCCGATGACGAACACGGAGCCCACCCTACCGAGCGAGCTGTCCTGCACCGGACGCGCGCAGGCGGCACACCGGGGCCGCGCGGCTCGCCGCAGCCGGCGTCCCGCCGCCGGCGCGCGCGGAGGCGACGGTCAGCCCGCCCGGCACGTATCGTGGGGATGTCGCACCCATCGAACCGGTGCCTGAGGCGCCGGTGTCCACGAAGAAGAGGCCACCCTCGTGACCGACAACACCGCCGCTCAGACCCCTGCCAGCACCCCGGAGGAGCCCGCCGGGGCCGCCTGCCCGGGCGCAGCCGCCCCGGCAGACCCCGCCCCGGCGGAGCAGGACCACCCCGGCGCAGCGGAATCCGCGCCAGCTGAGGC
>CAMCQD010000076.1 GCA_945876925.1 uncultured Dermatophilus sp. | reverse complement strand
GGCGGTCAGTGACCCGGCGCATCCTCGGCCTGGAGACCGAGTACGGCGTCCTCGTCGCCGGGCGCGGCGGCGCGGCGCCGGTCAGCGCCCAGGACGCCGTCGCCCTGATGTTCGAGGGCACCCCCAGCGCCTTCCGCACCACCAACCACTTCCTGCCCAACGGGGGCCGCCTCTACGTCGACATCGGCGCCCATCCCGAGTACGCCACCGCCGAATGCGACCGGCTCACCGACCTGGTCGCCCAGGACCGCGCCGGGGAGGTGATGGTCCAGCGCCTCGCGGACCGGGCCAGCCAGGTGCTCGCCGGCCGGGGCATCCCCGCCGCGATCCACATCCTGAAGAACAACACCGACTCCCACGGTGCCACCTTCGGCTGCCACGAGAACTACTCGGTGGCCCGCGGCACCGACTTCGATGCCCTGATCCGGGCGATGACGGTGCACCTCATCTCCCGCATCCTGCTCACCGGGCAGGGACACCTGTCCGCCGGCCCGGACGGGCAGGTCACCTACCTGCTGTCCAGCCGCGCCGAGCACATCGTCACCACCGCCTCCGCCGACCCGACGAAGAACCGGCCCCTGCTCAACACCAAGGACGAAGCTCACGCCGACCGCTCGCGGTGGCGGCGGCTGCACGTCATCGCCGGGGACTCCTCGCTCGCCGAGACCACCACCGCCCTCAAGGTGGGGTGGACCGCCCGGGTCCTCGACCTCGTCGAGGACGGCGGCGACGTAGCCGACCTGGTCCCCGAGGACCCCATCGAGGCGCTGCGGGTGTTCAACCGCGACCTCACCGGACGGGCCGCCGTCGCCACCCCCGCAGGGTCGCGCAGCGCCCTGGACCTGCAACGCGAGCTGCTCGACCGGGTGCTCGCCCGGACCGGTGCCGACCCGGTCACCGGCACTGTCGCCCGGTGGCTGGACGCGATCGCCCGCGGCGACCTCGACGCCGTCTCAACTGAGATCGACTGGGTGCTCAAGCACCGGCTGCTCACCTTGCAGGCCGGGCGGGCCAGGGCTGGGTGGCCGGATCCCTCCCTCGCCCGGCTCGACCTGGCCTTCCACGACCTGTCACCGAGCACCGGGCTGGCCGGGCGGCTGCGCGCCAGCGGGCAGCTGGCCACCTTCTGCCCGCCCGGGGACGTCGACGCGGCACTCACCCGGCCCCCGGCCACCACCCGCGCCGCCGTCCGCGGGCGGTTCCTGGAATGGGCCGCCAGCAGGGGAGCCCCGGTCTCCGCCGGCTGGGATCACGTCCGCCTCAACCGCCCGGTGCGCCCGCCGATCGACCTGCCCGACCCCTTCGAGGCCACCAGCCCCGAAGTGGACCAGCTCATCACCGAACTCTCCTGACCCCGCCTCCCGGACCCGGCGCGGGTTCCATACCACAGGGCGGGGAACGTGGGCGGCTATCATCGCGGCCGGCCTCGCACGCTGGCCCGGCACCGGGGCGACGCGGACCAGCTCCCGGCGGCACTCCTCCCGAACCCTTAATCATATTGCCGCGCAATCCGATTAAGGGTTGCCAAAGGGAGCGCTACCGGGCGGCCGGGGCCGCCGGCAACCGGGGACAGGCTGCCCTGCGAGGCGGAGCGCCGCTGGTCAGCGGACACATGACCCGCCCCGTGGGACACCCCGGAGAGGCAGAATCGTCATGACAGTGCTCACCCTCTCCTCGAGTGTGACGCTAGTCTCTAAGTAGCTGCGTCAGGTGACTGATGCGGCGACTGCCTGCGGACTCTCAATGGTGAGGGGGATGTTTTGAGCATCAATGACGTAATCATGTGGATCCTCATGGGCTGCATGGTGCTGGGCGGCCTCGACCGTGCCATCGGCAATCGCTTCGGCCTCGGCGAGAAGTTCGAAGAGGGCATCAACGCGATGGGACCGCTAGCGCTGTCAATGGTTGGCGTCTACTCCCTGTCACCGGTCCTCGCGAGGATCCTCGGCCCGGTTATCCGCCCGCTGTACGAGCTGGTAGGCGCCGACCCGGCCATGTTCGCCGGGACCCTGCTCGCGAACGACATGGGCGGCTACCCCCTGGCTACCCAGCTGACCAGCGATCTTGATGCCCAGCGGCTCTCCGGCCTGGTGCTGGGCGCCATGATGGGAGCCACCATCGTCTTCACCATCCCGGTCGCCCTCGGCATCATCAACCAGGAGGACCGCCCCTTCCTGGCCCGTGGCGTCATGGCAGGCATCATCACCATCCCGTTCGGCGTCATCGTCTCGGGCCTGGTCGCCGGGATGAGCTTCGGATTCGTGCTAGTCAACTCGATCCCGATCCTCGTGGTCGCGATCCTGCTGGCCATCGGCCTGTGGTTCAGGGCCGACGCGATGACGACCGGCTTCCTCGTGTTCGGCAAGGGCCTGGTCTTCATGATCTCGGTCGGCCTGGTCATCGGGATCCTGCAGGCGACGCGGTCAATCTTCCCCGCCGCCACCGACGTCAACGGCAACAACGCCTTCATCATCGCCGGGCAGGCAGGCGCCGATGGCGTGGCCGGTGAGAACGCCTGGTACATGCTGAGCGCCACCGACGGCTTCGCGATCGTGGCCCTCATCGCCATGGCGCTGGCCGGGGCCTTCCCGGCGGTGCACCTTATCGTGACCTTCGGCGCCAAGCCGCTGGCCGCAGCCGGCAAGCTCCTCGGCGTCAACGACATCGCCGCCGGCGGCTTCGTCGCCACCCTGGCGAACAACATCGCCATGTTCGAGATCATGAAGAACATGGACGCCCGCGGGAAGGTCCTCAACGCGGCGTTCGCGGTGTCGGCGGCCTTCGCCTTCGGTGACCACCTCGGCTTCACCGCCGGCATCGACACCCAGATGATCGCCCCGGTCATCTCCGGCAAGCTGGTCGCCGGCATCCTGGGCGTCGTCGTCGCCTACCTGCTCTTCTCGCGGACCTTCGCCGCTTACGCCGGCCAGGACCCCGGCGACGGCGAATCCGTGGCAGCCGGCTCCGCCCCGCGCCCCGCCCCGGAGGCCTGAGCCCGATGCGAATCGCGCGCGTGATCGGCTCAGCCGTATCCACCATCAAGACCGGGTCGCTGCACGGCAGCAAGCTGCTGGTCGTGTGCCCGGCTACCCCCTCCGACGAACTGGCCGGCGAGCCGTTCGTCGCCGTCGACGCGGTAGGCGCCGGCGAGGGCGAGCTGGTGCTGATCAGCGAGGGCAGCGCCGGGCGCCACACCGACTACACCACCAGCGCACCAGTGGACGCGGTGATCATGGCGATCCTCGACTCGCTCGAGGTCGGCGGGAAGACCACATTCCGCAAGTGAAACCGCACCAGGGACCACCCGGAGAGGAACGGCGGGGAGGAGCCACATGACCAGCCGGGAGATGCTCAGCGTCGGCATCGACGTCGGCACCACCACCACTCAGCTCGTGCTGAGCCGGCTGACGGTGACCAACCAGGCCCGCATGGGCCTGGTACCCCGGCTCGACATCGACGCCCGGACCGTGCTGTACCAGTCCGAACCGCAGCTCACCCCGCTGATCCAGGCCGACGAAGTGGACGTCACCCGGCTGGTCGGGCTCGTCCGGTCGGAGTACGCCAGGGCGGGGGTCAGCCCCGGCCAGGTCGAGACCGGCGCGGTCATCATCACCGGCGAGACGGCCCGTACCCGCAACGCCGAGGCGATCCTGCACGGCCTGGGCGACCTGGCCGGTGACTTCGTGGTCACCGTCGCCGGTCCGAACCTGGAATCGCAGATCGCCGGGCGCGGATCGGGCGCCGCGCAGTGGTCGGCGACGCACTTCTCCTCGGTGGTCAACGTCGACATCGGGGGCGGCTCATCCAATGCCGCGCTCTTCCGCGCGGGACGGCACATCTCCTCGGCGGCCGCCATGGCCGGCGGACGGCAGGTCGTGCTCGAGCAGGGCACCGGCAGGCTCCTCCACCTGGCACCTACGGGGCGCGTGATCGCCGCCGAGCTCGGCCTCGACCTGGAAACCGGCACGGTACCCGCCGTGGCGACGCTGCGCCGGCTCACCGACGCGATGGCCGAGATCGTGGTCAGCCTGTGCCTGGGCGAGCGCTCGGCGCTCGGGGACAAGGTCGCGCTCAGCGAGCCGCTGGCCGCCGACGACGCAACCGCGGCCTACTTCGTCTCCGGCGGGGTGGGGCAGCTCTACTACGACGAGGCCCCGGCCGGGACCATCGCCGAGATATCCCGCTGGGGAGACGTCGGGCCGCTGCTCGCCCGCTCGCTGCGCGAGAACGAGCGGTGGTCCCGCCTGCGGGTCGAACGGCCCGCCCAGACGCTGCGCGCCACCGTGCTCGGCGCCGCGAGCCAGCAGGTCACCCTGTCAGGCTCCACGATCTGGGCCGAGGAGTCCCATCTGCCGATACGCAACGCCCCGGTCATCGAACCGCGGCTGAGCGAGACGGCCCCAGGACTGCGCGACCCCGCCGCGATCAGCACGGCCCTGGGCGAGGGCGTGGAACGCTGGGACCGGGGCGAGGGCACGGACGGCGACTTCGCGATCTCCCTGGACCTTCCCGGGCGGCTCTGCTACGAGCAGCTCACCGCGCTCGCAGCCGGCATCGTCACCTTCGCCCGCCGCCACCTGCCCGCCGGCAAGCCCCTGGTCCTGATCACCGAGGCCGATTACGCGCAGGTGCTCGGGCAGACCATCAAACAGCACCTGGAACACCTGCCACTGATCGTGGTCGACCAGATCCAGCTAGGCGAGGGCGACTTCATCGACATCGGCGAACCGATGTTCGACGGCCGGGTCGTACCGGTCTCGGTAAAGACCCTCGTGTTCTACAAGCAGGACAACCAGTAATGACAACCACCAGATGAGGAGCACGCCGTGGAGACTCACATTCAGGGGGTGAAGTGATGCTACTGCGAACCAAGCTGTTCGGGCGTACCTACGAGTTCGCCGACATCACATCCCTGCTGGCCATGGCCAACGAGGAGAAGTCGGGCGACCAGCAGGCCGGGATCGCGGCCCGGTCGGCGGCCGAGCGGGTCGCCGCCAAGCTCGTACTCGCTGAGGTGCCGCTGGGCGTCCTGCGGGAGAACCCGGTCGTGCCCTACGACCAGGACGAGGTCACCCGCGCCATCGACGACGCCCTCAACGAGACGATCTACCAGGAGATCAAGGGCTGGACGGTGGGGGAGTTCCGCGAGTGGATCCTGTCGAACTCCACCACCGGTGACGACATCAAGCGGGTCAGCAACGCGCTGACCGGGGAGATGATCGCCGCCGTCGCCAAGCTCATGGGCAACCTCGACCTCGTGGTCGCCGCCCGGAAGATCCCGGTGGTGACGCACTGCGCGAACACGATGGGCCTGCCCGGCACCATCGGCTCGCGCCTGCAGCCCAACCACCCGACCGACTCGGTCGAAGGGATCCGCGCGGCAACCTACGAGGGCCTGTCCTTCGGCTCGGGTGACTCGGTTATCGGCATCAACCCCTCCGACGACTCGGTCGGCTCGGTCAGCCGCCTGCTGGAGATGACCCACGACATCATCACCACCTGGCAGATCCCCACCCAGAACTGCGTACTCGCGCACGTCACCACGCAGATGGAGGCGATGAAGCGCGGCGCCCCCGCCGGCCTGGTCTTCCAGTCCATCGCGGGCTCGCAGAAAGCCATGGAGAGCTTCGGCGTCTCGGTCGGCCTGCTGGACGAGGCCTACGAGCTGGCCCGGAAGTACTGCTTCACCGCCGGCCCGAACTACATGTACTTCGAGACCGGCCAGGGCTCGGCCCTGTCCGCGGACGCCCACAACGGCGCCGACCAGCTGGTCCTCGAGGCCCGTAACTACGCCATCGCGCGCCGCTGGAAGCCCTACCAGGTCAACACCGTGGTCGGCTTCATCGGCCCCGAATACCTCTACGACTCGGTGCAGATCATCCGCGCCGGCCTGGAGGACCACTTCATGGGCAAGCTGGCGGGCATCTCCATGGGCTGCGACGTCTGCTACACCAACCACGCCAAGGCCGACCAGAACAGCAACGACAACCTGGCCGTGCTGCTCGCCGCCGCGGGCGTCAACTTCATCATGGGCATCCCGATGGGTGACGACGCCATGCTCAGCTACCAGACCACGAGCTACCACGACGCGCCCTCGCTGCGCCAGGGGCTCGGCCTGCGGCCGCTACCCGAGTTCGAGAAGTGGATGGAAGAGGTGGGGCTGTGGAAGGACGGGCAGCTCACCGACATCGCCGGCGACGCGTCCTTCTTCCTGCAGAGGTGAAGCAGATGAGTCACGAACACGACATCGCCGCGATCGTCGCCCGCGTCCTGGCCGAGCTGAAGTCCGAGGGGCTCGTGCCCGCAGCCCCGCAAGCCACCGCGCAGCAGTCGGTCATCTCCCACGAGGACGGGAACCTCGTCATCGACCTGGCCGACCCGACCCGCGACGAGGCCCGGCACGCCATGCAAGTGGACAACCCCCGCGACCCCAGCGGCCTGCGCAACCTCATGGCCTCCACCAGCGCCCGGCTGGGCGTCGGCCGCGCCGGCCCGCGGCCCAGGACCAGCACCGTGCTGCTCTTCCAGGCCGACCACGGCGTCACCCAGGACGCCATCTACGGCGTGGTCAGTGACGAGGTCAAGGACGCCTTCAACCTGTTCACGGTCCGCTCCAAGGCCACCGACCGGCAGGAATTCCTGCTGCGCCCCGACCTGGGCCGCCTGCTCAGCGACGACGCCAGGAAAACCATCGCCGAGAAATGCGTGAAGTCACCCGACGTGCAGATCTGCGTCGCCGACGGCCTCTCCGCGGCCGCGATCGACAACAACCTGCGCGACATCTACCCGGTCATCGAATCCGGCCTGAAATCGGCCGGGCTGTCGGTGGGCACGCCGTTCTTCATCGAGAACGGCCGGGTCGGCCTCATGAACGACATCAACTCGGTCATCAAGGCCAAGGTGGTGGTGCTGCTCATCGGCGAGCGCCCCGGGCTGGGCATCGCCGACGCGATGAGCGCCTACATGGGCTACGACCCGCAGCCAGGCAAATCCGACGCCGACCGCGACCTCATCTGCATGATCACCACCCACGGCGGCACCAACCCGCTTGAAGCCGGCGCCTACATCGTCGAATTCATCAAGCGCATGATCCAGTACTCGGCGTCGGGCATCAAGCTCCGCGAATTTGCCGACCACTAGCCAAGAAAGGCTCTGACCATGGGAATCCTAGAACCTGTCAAGCCGTCCATCCTGGCGGTGCGGCTCATCCCCAACGTCGACCGCGGTTTCGCCGCGAAACTCGGCCTGGCCGGCCATCATCGCGCCCTGGGCCTGATCACCTGTGACATCGACGACGCGCTCTACGTCTCCCTCGACGAGGCGACCAAGTTCGCCGAGGTCGACGTGGTCTACGCGAAGAGCTTCTACGCCGGCGCCGGCTACCCCTCGGGCCCGCTGTCGGGCGAGATCATCGGCATGCTGGCCGGGCCGACCCCGGCCGAGGTGCGCTCCGGCATCGACGCCTGCATCGCCTACGCCGAGGAGGAGGCCTGGTTCTACTCGGCCAATGACGCCGGCGACCTCGCCTTCTTCCCGCACCTGATCAGCTCGACCGGCACCTACCTGTCCGGTGAGGCGGGCATCGCGCCCGGCCAGCCCCTGGCCTACCTCATCGCCCCGCCGCTGGAGGCGACCTACGCGCTCGATCTGGCCATGAAGGCCGCCGACGTGAGCATGCAGGTCTACTTCGAGCCGCCGAGCGAGACCAACTACGCCGGCGGCCTGCTGACCGGTTCGCAGTCGGCCTGCCAGGCGGCCTGCGCTGCCTTCCAGGACGCGGTGCTCGAGGTCGCGGCCAATCCGAAGAAGTACTGAAGGGG
>CAMCQD010000075.1 GCA_945876925.1 uncultured Dermatophilus sp. | reverse complement strand
GCCCTCGCCGGCCGGATCTCCGCCACCGGAGGCCGCGGGGCCCTCGCCGGTGCCGCTGGCGTCGGCCAGCAGCTGCTCCAGGGCCAGGTCGACGTCATCGCGGGTGCCCCCGGCGACCGCCCGGTCGACGTAGCCGAGCACGTCGTCCAGGTCCTCCGCGCTAGGTGCCGAATCCGGGTTGTCCCAGGCGCGGTCGCGCAGGGCCTGCCCGCCGGCGTTCTCCAGCGCGGCGAACAGGTTGGCGGCGTCGCGCATCCGGCGCGGGCGCAGCTCGAGCCCGACCAGCCGTCCGAAGACCTCCTCGGCCGGGCCCCCGGTGGCCCGGCGGCGGCGCACGGCCTCGCCCAGCGCGGCCGCATGCGGCAGATGCTCGCGGGTAGCGCGGTCGGCGACGACGTCCACCCAGCCCTCCACGAGGGCGAGCAGGGTCTCCAGCCGGCTCAGCGCGCTCAGCTGGGCCGGGCTGGGCTCGGGGGAGAACAGCTCCCCGGCCAGGGCCTCCTGCATCTGCCCGAGATCGCTGGGGTCGAGCTGAGCGACTGCGGCCTCGATCCGGCCGGTGTCGATCGAGATGTCGCTGGCGTACGCCTGCACCGCGCTGACCAGCTGCGGGCCCAGCCACGTGACGTCGGAGAACAGCCGCACCCGGGCGCATTCCCGGGCGGACAGGTACAGCAGCACCTCATGGGCGTCGATTTCCAGGCCTTCCCCGAAGGCACCCACATTGGCCGGCAGCATCGCCACCACGCCGGGCGGCACGAGCGGCAGGCCCACCTCGGTGCCGCTGGTCACCTGCCCGGCCAGGGTGCCCACGGCCTGGCCGAACTGGGCCCCGAAGACCGATCCGCTCATCCGGGCCATCATCGGCTTGAGCTGGCCCATGAACGCCGGCAGGCTCGCCCCGGACGGCAGCGGCGGCATGCCGGGAACCTGCGGCAGCTCCCCGTCCCCGAACTGCTCGAGCTGCTTGGCCAGCGCATCGGTGATGGCGTCGCTGACGCCCGCAGCCAGCGGCCCCACCAGGTCGGCCCAGGTGCCGATGGTGGCTTCCACCCACTCCGCGCGGGACCAGGCATGCACCCTGACCGGCTGGCTGTCGAAGGAGCAGGCCGCGTCAACCCACAGCGAGGCCACCCGCACGGCCTGGTCCACGGTGGCGGCCGCCGGGGCGGAGACGGTCGCATCTCCCGCGGCGGCAACGGTCTTGCGGGCGATATCCGAGCACAGGGCGATATTGAGGCCCTCCTCGGGCGCGGCGGAGAAGAACGCGCTCAGCTGCCCGGCGAGCAGGTTCATCTCAGCCGGGCCGAGCTGGTCGATGCCCATCTGGGAGAGCGCGTCCCGCAGCGGGCCGGCGTCGGGCGCGGCGAACATCCGCTGCAGCATCTCCAGGAAGTCGGGTTCATCTGCGGGGTCCCGCGGCGGGTTCGGATTCTGCGGCATGCTCGCTCCTGCGCTGTAGTGCGTTAGCTAGTGACTGCTCTCCTCCCAGGTAATCACGAGGAGGCGCCGCTGGTTTCCTCCGCGCCGGTGATCGGGCGGGCGCATCGGCGGCTTGCCGCTGCGGGGCCTTCCCGGGCAGCCGTCGCCGGGTCGGCGCAGACCCTGAGCCGATAGCAGCGCCAGGGGAATCCATCCCCTGGCGCGCACCTCCGGAGGCCCTGGTGGGCGCGGCTGCGCGACCATGGGCAGCGCGGCTGCGCGAGGGCTGGTCACGCAGCCGCCTACGATGTTCCCGGGGGGGCTGCGGCGCGCGCCGCGGTACAAGACAGGATCGGCCGGAGCACAGCGGCCGTGCGATGAGCCCGGAGGGCGCCCGGCAGGATCGGGTGGCCTGCGGCGGGACAGCTCGGGAGCGACATTGGCGGATAGGCGGGTACACGTTGGCGTGCGGGGTGATGCGGTATCCCTGGACGAGCTCCTCGACGCCGTGCGCGGTCCGTGCGCCGGCGCCGTGGTGACGTTCACCGGGCTGGTCCGCGACCATGACGAGGGCCGCGCGGTGGCCGCCCTGGACTATTCGGCGCATCCCAGCGCCACCGAGCAGCTGCGGGCCGTGGCCTCGGAGGCGGCCTGCTTCGACGGCGTGCACGCCGTGGCCGCCGTGCACCGCACCGGGCCGATGCGGATCGGTGACGTCGCCGTGGCACTCGCCGTCGCGGCCGAGCACCGCGGGCAGGCCTTCATCGCCTGCCGGTACCTCATCGACGAGCTCAAGGCGCGGGTGCCGATCTGGAAGCACCAGATCTTCGCCGATGGCAGCGCCGAATGGGTCGGGACCCCGTGAGGGCCTCGTGGCGGCTGGGCAGGCGCACCCGCCGCTTCCTGCTCGGGATGATCATCGTGCTCGCGGTCGTGATCGGCGGCACCTACGTGCATCCGCCCTACGTCGTCAACCGGGCCGGCCCGGCCGTGAACACCCTGGGCGATCTGGGCGGCGGCCCGATCATCGACGTCGCCGGCGCGAGCACCTACCCGACGCAGGGCACCTTGTCGTTCACCACCGTGGCCCAGTACGGCGGCCCCGGGTACGAGTTCACCGCCTGGACGTTCCTGGCCGCGCTGCTGGATCCCCGGGCCGAGGTGCTGCCCTACGACGTGGTCTACCCGCCCGACGCCACCGCGCAGAATGTGCAGGACGCGACTACGGCCCAGATGACCAGCTCGCAGAACAGCGCCGAGGCGGTGGCCTTCGCCCGGCTCGGCTATGCCGAGCAGACCGTCGTCTCCACGGTGATGAGCGACGGGCCCTCGGCTGGCAAGCTGCAGGCCGGGGACCGCGTCATGGCCGTCAACGGCACCCCGGTCACCCGCACCGCGCAGGTCAGCCGCCTCATCCAGCAGGCTGACGCGGACAAGCCGGTGCAGCTGGCCGTCCTGCGTTCCGGGCAGCGGCGCACCGAATCGGTCGCCACCATCGCGGCCGGCAACGGGCGGCGCATCATCGGCGTGGGGCTGGAGGCGGACTTCCCCCAGGCTCCCAAGGTCACCATCAACGCCGGGCAGGTGGGCGGCCCCTCGGCCGGGCTGATGTTCGCCCTGGGCGTGTACGACAAGCTCACCCCCGGGGCGCTCACCGGCGGGGCCGCCATCGCCGGGACCGGCACTATGTCGCTGGACGGCTCGGTCGGCCCGATCGGCGGGATCGCCCACAAGATGGCCGGCGCGGCCGCATACGGGGCCTCGTGGTTCCTCGCCCCGTCGGGTAACTGCGAGCAGGTCGCCGGGAAGGTGCCCGACGGCATGTCCGTGGTACGGGTGTCCTCCTTCGACGAGGCGATTAGCGCCGTGGAGCGGATCGCCTCCGGGCAGGGCAGCTCCCTGCCTGCCTGCTGACCCTCCGGCGGCTCATTCCTCCGGCAGCAGGGTGCGGGCGAGCGCGTCCAGCAGGCCGGGGGCGATGTCACGGCCGATGGCCACGTCCGCGTCGTCGTCGTGCAGCCGCTGGCGCAGCAGGCACGTGCCCGACCCGTCCCGGTGCACCCCGGCCAGCAGGCGCACCTCGGTGCGGTCCGGGTGGCCGGCGGCGGCGCGCGCCAGCTCGGCGGGGTCCTCGGGCAGGCCGTCCCTGGCCGAGGGCGGCAGCACCAGCCGCTCGATCGCCAGGGCGACCCCTTCGACCTCATCCGGCCAGGCCAGGGAAGCCAGCACGATATCCAGGTCGTCCTGGGCGAAGGATTCGCCCAGTCCCTCCTGCTCGATGCTGGACAGCGCGCCCGCCGAGGAGCCGAGCTGGCCGGCCAGGGATGGCTCGAGTTCCACCAGCCGGGCGGTGGGTACCAGGGCGAACAGCCGCGGCGGCTGCTCCCATCCGGCTGAGGCGACGTAGCGCTCGGTCTCGATCAGGGTGTCCAGCAGCGGGTCGCTCATCGGTTGGTCGTTCACGCGGACATTGTGGCCTATGACTGCCCGGCCCGCCGGGGGCGGGGCGGGCCAGGCGGGGTGCGTTCCGGGGCGGGCGGCCAGGGCCCCGCCGGTGCCAGTTCCGTTGGTGGTCACGGGGATCGGGCCGCAAGGGGGAGCCCCGCCCGGGGGGATAGGGGTGCGGCTCCCTCCCCGCCCGGGGAGGGGGCTCGCGCCGGGAAATCGCGGCTGCTGCACCTATCGCGGTTCCCTCGCCCGGGGGCGCCGGGTCGCGCGGGCACGGTCTTGCGAAAATCGGTAGCGTATACGTACACCCCAGCCCAGCGATGGAGGAATACGACTCGTGAGCGATTCGAGCGACGGAAGCGCCGGATTCGGGGGCGGCTCCCCGGGTTCGCCACGGCCCCCGGGTGACGGCGGCTCCGGCGGGCCGCGTTCTCCTGGTTCTGGCGGCCCAGGGGGCATCTTCGGCTTCGGGGGACCATTCGGTTCCGGTGGCCCGCCCCGAGCGGCTACCGCGTCCCGGCCGTCCCGGCCCAGCCCGCTGTCCATCACGATCGCGGTCCTGGCCGGGCTGGTCATCGTGGCGGCGGTGCTCAGCCAGTTCTGGACCGAGGTCATGTGGTACGCCTCAGTCGACGCCTCAACTGTGATGTGGACCACTATTAGTACTCAGGTGGCCCTCTTCCTCCTCGGGGGGCTGCTGGTGGCGGCGCTGGTCGGCTCCAGCCTCATCCTGGCGCACCGGACGCGCCCGGTGTACGCCCCGGTCACGCCCCAGCAGGATGTCCTCGCCCGCTACCGCGAGATGATCGAGCCGCTGCGCAAGCTGGCCGTCATCATCGTGCCGCTGCTGTTCGGCGCGTTCGGCGGGATGGCCGCGGCCGGGCAGTGGCGGACCGCGCTGGCGTTCCTGCACCGTCAGCCGTTCGGCCGCGAGGATCCCACCTTCGGCCTGGACATCGGCTTCTTCGTCTTCACCCTGCCGATGCTGGAATTCCTCGTCTCCTTCCTCACGATGGGGCTGGTGCTGGCGCTCATCTCAGCCGCCCTCATGCACTACATCGAGGGCGGGGTGCAGATCGTCCCCAGCGGGGTGAACACGACCAGGGCCGCCCGGATCCACCTGTCGGTGCTGGCCGCCTCGCTGGTGCTGGTCCGGGCCGCAACGTACTGGCTGGAGCGGTACGCGCTGGCGATGCGTGATTCGGAGCGGATCACCGGCCTGACGTACACCGATCAGCACGCCGTGCTGCCCACCAAGGCGATCCTCGCGGTCGCGGCGGTGATCTGCGCGGGCCTGTTCATCGCGACGATCTGGACCTCCTCGTGGCGGCTGCCGGTCATCGGAGTGGCCATGCTGCTGACGATGTCGGTGGTCGTCGGGGGCCTGTACCCGGTGGCGATCCAGAGTTTCCGGGTGCGGCCCAGCGAGGCCATGCTGGAAGCGCCGTTCATCCAGCTCAACATCGACGCGACCCGGGACGCCTACGGGCTGGCCAATATCCAGAAAGAGGAGTACGCCGCCCGGACCGATGCCGAGCCGGGGCAGCTGCGCTCGGACGCCGGGACTATCCCGGGCATCCGCATCCTGGATCCGATGATCGTCTCCCCGACGTTCACCCAGATGCAGGGCCTGTGGCAGTATTACGCCTTCCCGGATGCGCTGGATGTCGACCGCTACGGGCTCCAGGCCGGCACCCAGGACGCCGTGGTCGCCGCGCGCGAGCTCAACCTCGAGGGCGTGCCGCAGCGCAACTGGGTCAACGACCACACTGTATACACGCATGGGTACGGCCTGGTCGCGGCGCGCGGCAACAAGCGCACCGACGACGGCGAGCCCGATTTCTTCCTGCGCGACATCCCGCCGCAGGGGACGCTGGGCAGCTTCGAGCCGCGGATCTACTTCGGGGAGCGCTCGCAGCAGTACTCCATCGTCGGGGCGGAGGAAGGCGCCGCACCGCGGGAGCTGGACTACCAGTCGGCCGAGGGCGAGCGGCGGGTCACCTACAGCGGCCAGGGCGGCGTCAAGCTCGACAACGTCTTCAAGCGGGCCGCGTATGCGATCAAGTACCGCCGCCTGGAGATCATGCTCTCCGAGCAGGTCGGGGACTACTCGACCATCCTCGACCGGCGCACCCCGCGCGAACGGGTCGAAGCGGTCGCGCCCTGGCTCACCCTGGACGGCAACATCTACCCCAGCGTGGTCGACGGGCGCATCCAGTGGATCGTCGATGGCTACACCACCTCGGATAAGTACCCGTACAGCCGGCTCCAGTCCCTGGACCAGGCCACCAGCGACGCCGTGACCGCCCGGTCGAACACCCAGCTCGCCCTGGGCGGGCAGGTCAACTACATCCGCAACTCGGTCAAGGCCACGGTCGACGCCTACGACGGCACCGTGCGGCTGTACACCTGGGACGAGCAGGACCCGGTGCTCAAGGCCTGGTCCAGCGCCTTCCCCGGGATGGTCAAGCCGATGAGCGAGATCAGCGGCGGGCTGATGAGCCACCTGCGCTACCCCGAGGATCTGTTCAAGGTGCAGCGTGAACTGCTCACCCGCTACCACATCAGCGACGCGGGCAGCTTCTACACCGGTGGCGAGTACTGGAAGGTGCCGGTCGACCCGACCCAGCCGGTGCCGCAGGGCGGTGTCGCGCCGGATCAGCCGCCGTACTACCTGTCCATCCAGATGCCCGATCAGTCGCGGCCGTCGTTCTCGCTGACGACCTCGTTCTCGCCGGCCGGTGACAGCCGCCCGTACCTGACCGGGTTCATGGCGGTCGATTCGGATGCCGGCTCGACGCCCGGTCAGCGGCGCGAGGGGTATGGCAAGATCCGGCTGCTGGATCTGCCCAGCACCACTAACGTGCCCGGGCCCACGCAGGTGCAGAACCAGATCAATTCCAGCAACGTCGGGTCCTCGGACTTCCCGGCCACGCTGAACAACTTCCTCAACATCAGCCAGTCGGGGTCGCGGGTGCAGCGGGGTAACCTGCTCACCCTTCCGGTCGGCGGCGGCCTGCTGTACGTCCAGCCGATCTACGTCAGCGGGCGTGACGGCGGCGGGTACCCGCTGCTGCAGGCGGTGGTGGTCTCGTTCGGTAACAAGATCGCCTGGGCCAAGACCCTCGACTCGGCGCTGGACCAGCTGTTCGGCGGCAACTCCGGCGCCCAGGCAGGTGACTCGGACGTGGCCAAGTCCAAGTCCGGGGACGCACCGCCCGCGACGCAGACCCCGGCCCAGCAGCTCAAGGCCGCGCTCGCTGAGGTCAAGGCGCAGTACGACGCGGGCCAGGCGGCCTTGAAGAACAACGACTGGGCGGCCTACGGCAAGGCCCAGGACGCGCTGGCCCAGGCGATCGCCCGGGCGGTCGAGCTGGCTCCCCAGGGCGGGTCGGTGACCACCAACGGGCAGACGGCGCCACCTTCGCCGACCGGATCGGCCACCGCATCCCCGTCGGCATCCGCTACCGCCTCACCGACGGCGTCGCCGTCACCGTCAGCCTCCCGCTGACCGGGACGGAGCGGTTCTTCACCCATATACGTGCCCCGGGCGGCGAGCAATCGCCCCCGGGGCGCTTTCGCGCCGGCACCGGGCCCAAAGGCGCTCCTGTCGCTGGCTGCCGGCCGGGGGCCCCGCGGGTACGCCAGGGCGGGTGACCAGCGCCTCCCCGGATCGGGCCAGGCGCCGGGCCGCGGAGGGGGGAATTACGGATCGGCTACGAATTGAACGCCCGATTTGATGCCTGCCGGCGGCTCGCGTAAAGTGGTGCCTGCCGACGCGGGGTGGAGCAGCTCGGTAGCTCGCCGGGCTCATAACCCGGAGGTCGCAGGTTCGAATCCTGCCCCCGCTACTATTCCGATCGAGGTCAGACAGTGTCTGGCCTCGATTTTCATATCCCCTCCCGCAGGCTCATCACCGCCGGGTGCCCCCGGCGACCCGCGTCCGCTGCCTGCGATAAGCCG
>CAMCQD010000074.1 GCA_945876925.1 uncultured Dermatophilus sp. | reverse complement strand
CAGCGGCCCCGGCCTGGCCGACGGCATCGTCGTCACCCCCTCCCACAACCCCCCGACCGATGGCGGCTTCAAGTACAACCCGCCGCACGGCGGCCCCGCCGACACCGACGCCACCGGCTGGATCGCCGACCGGGCGAACCAGTACATCAAGGCGGGCATGGAGGGCGTCAAGCGCGTCCCGTTCGCCCGCGCCCGCGCCGCAGCCCAGCCGTACGACTACAAGGGCACGTACATCGCCGACCTGGGCAACGTCGTCGACCTGGCTGCCATCAGGGACGCCGGGGTGCGCATCGGCGCTGACCCGCTCGGTGGCGCGGCGGTCGGGTACTGGGGCGCCATCGGCGAGCACTACGGCCTGAACCTCGAGGTCGTCAACCCGCTGGCCGACGCCACCTGGCGGTTCATGACCCTCGACTGGGACGGCAAGATCCGGATGGACTGCAGCTCCCCGTCCGCGATGGCGAGCCTGATCTCCAATAAGGACAAGTACGACATCGCCACCGGGAACGACGCCGACTCAGACCGGCACGGCATCGTCACCCCCGACGCGGGGCTCATGAACCCCAACCACTTCCTGGCGGTGGCGATCGAGTACCTGTACGGCAACCGGCCCCAGTGGCGCGCGGACGGATTCGTCGGCAAGACGCTGGTCAGCAGCTCGATGATCGACCGGGTCGCGCAGTCCATCGGCCGCCGCCTGGTCGAGGTGCCGGTGGGCTTCAAGTGGTTCGTCCCCGGCCTGCTCGACGGCTCCGGCCCGTTCGGGGGCGAGGAGTCCGCCGGGGCGAGCTTCCTGCGCTTCGACGGCAGCGTGTGGACCACCGACAAGGACGGCCTCATCCTGGCGCTGCTCGCCAGCGAGATCCTGGCCCGCACGGGGAAGAGCCCGTCGCAGCACTACGCGAAGCTCACCGACCGGTTCGGCTCCCCCGCGTACGCGCGCGTGGACGCCCCGGCCAACCGGGAGCAGAAAGCCAAGCTCAAGAAACTGTCCCCCTCGGACGTCACCGCGAGCAGCCTGGCCGGGGAGCCGATCACGGCCAAGCTCACCGAGGCTCCCGGCAACGGGGCTCCCATCGGCGGCCTCAAGGTCGTCACCGAGAGCGCCTGGTTCGCCGCGCGCCCCTCGGGCACCGAGGACGTGTACAAGATCTACGCCGAGTCATTCAAGGGCGCTGAGCACCTGGCCCAGGTGCAGTCCGAGGCCCGCGAGGTCGTCTCCGCGGCCCTGGGCGGCTGAGCTACCCGACGGCGTTAACCGCGGCCCCTGCACGGGGGCGGTCCCTGCCCTGAAGGCGGGCAGGGACCGCCCTTGCGGGCTGCCGCGCGCGGGGGCGACGCGCGCGGGAAGACGGGCGCGGATGCGCGGGAGGACCCGGCGAAGCCGCGATGCAGCGGGCCGCCGGGGCACCGGAAATGGCAGCTGCGCGGGGGAATTCACTAAAACCCGGGAAATAAGCGGGAACCGGGAGTGGCCCGGCGGCGTGTGCGTGAATGTGAGCACCCTGACGGCTGCGAGCGGGAAGACTGGCACCGTGCCCGCGCCGCGTGAACTCGAGGAGTTCTACGCGTGCGCCTACCCGCGCCTGGTCGCCACGATGACGCTGCTAGCCGGTTCCCGCGCGGAGGCAGAGGAGCTAGCCCAGGAAGCCTTCGTGCGGCTCATCCCCCGGTGGGTCACCGTCCGCGAGTACGACGACCCCGAGGCGTGGCTGCGCACCACCGCGCGCAGGCTGGCGACCTCGCGGTGGCGGCGTGCCGTGGTGGCGGCCCGGTCGCTGCCGATGCTGGCGCCGCGCCCGGGAGAGGCCGGGCCGGGCACGCGCGGCACCACCGACGTCGAGCTGGACGTCGACCTGGCGCGGATGCTGTCGGGGCTGTCCCGCGAGCACCGGGAAGTGCTCGTGTGGCATCACGCGCTCGGGCTGGGCGTCGAGGAGATCGCGCGCGAGCTGGGCATCGCGCCGGGAACGGTCAAATCGCGGCTGCACCGGGCACGTGAGGCCGCCCGCGCGGCGGCTCAGGCGACGGCAGGCAATCCGGGTAGATGAGGTGGTTCAGCGATGAGAGCGCCCGACGACAGCGCCAGCCCCGGTCCGGTCCCCGGCGGCCCCGGACCCGCCCACGCGCCGGATCCCGCACCGGACCCAGCAGCGGTGCTGCGCACCGCCTGGCAGCAGCACAGCGAGCACGTCACCGTGCCCAGCCTGGCCGGGCTGCGGGCCCGCTCGGCCCGGCGAGCCGCCCGCCGCAACGCGCTCGCCACCTGCTCGGGCGCGCTCGTGGTGACTCTCGCGGCCCTCGGCATAGGATCGGCCATGCTCGGTAACGACCGGTCAGATCCTCCTTCCCCGATTGCCAGCGGCGGATCGCCCTCCGGCTCAGCGGGCGAGGGCGCCGGCCCGCTCTCGGGCCTGGACCCGGACGCCCCCGCCGGGGCAGCCCGCCCGGATTCGGCGCTGGAGGCGCTGCGGCAGTACGAGAATCGCCGTAGCGTCCCGTTCCCCCAGGCCATGGCACCCGTCCGGGGAATGGGCGACCTCACCCGCACCGATGCGCTCGTCGCCGGGGCCAGCGACATCGTCATCGCCAGCGACGGGATGACCGCGTCCCTGGGCAGCGCGGCGATGGTGACCATCGCCGCGCCGGAGGAGACGATCAAGGGCGCGGGCGGGCGGCTCCGGCTGCGGCTCACCGGTTCCCAGCAGCTCTCCGGTGCCCCGGGCGGGCGCTACCTCATCTTCGCCCGGGACGGTGCCGCGCAGGCGATCTACGCGATCAGCGGGACGCACGCCGCCCAGGTGCAGCCCGTGCGCACGTCGGCTCCGGCGCAGGTGCGGCTCGACGCCGTCCGTGCCCTGGCGGCCCTGCGGGCCGGGCGGTCCCTGCCCGCCTCATCCGGGACGGCCGGGCTGCCGCTGGACCTGGATACCGCGTGCGGGGTGCGCGGATTCGCCCTCGGCGGGTACTGGTTCGCGCGCGACGGCGGGGCCCTCACCGCGGACTCCGGCGCGGGCGGATCAGCTCCGGCGGGCTGGGACGCCCCGGTCCACAGCGGCCTGGTGACGTTCGCCGCCGGGGGAACGACCGCCACGTTCACCGACGCCTCGGGTCACCGGGAGACGTTCACCCGCCAGGACAGCGCACCCGGTCAATCCGGCTGCCCCTGACCGCGGCTACCACGTGATCCGCATGAGCTCGCGGAACTGGGCCACGACGGCTACCTCGCCGGTGACGTCGAACTCCTCACCGCGATTCCACAGGGCCAGGTAGAGCCCGGCGGCGCTGCCGGTCACGGTGGCATCGGCTGTCCCGGACGCCCCGGGGGTGGTCACCGCGCCGTCCGGCCCCCACCGGACCGTCCACGCCGCGTCCGCGGACCGGGCGCTCTGCCCGGGAATGCCGGCCGGGGCGACCGCGACCACCATCGTGCGTTCCCGCTCCGCGCGCAGGCGGGAGTCCTCGCGGGTGGCGAATCCGGTGAGCAGCTCGTCGATCCCGTCGCAGGCGAACTCCCCGGGGAACCACATCTGCTCACCCCGGGGAGCCGTGCCCAGCCGGGCGGCCATCGCGTCGGCGGCGTGGATGGTGGATTCGTGTGCCATCCGCCGGGCCCACGCCTCCCGCCGGGCCGAGGGGGCACCGGTGAGGAAGGAGGCGGACCCGGGGCCGCCTCCGTCCTGCCCGCCGGGCCGGGTGAGCACGTTGAGCAGATCGATCAGGCCCTCGTCGAGCCAGTCCAGCGGATCGGCGAATCCGGCCAGCCCGGCGGTCAGGTCCTCCTCGCGCGGGCCGGGCGGCCCGCCGGTGATCACCGCGGCAGCCCAGCGATGCACCATGCCCACGTGCCGCACCAGATCGTGCACGGTCCAGCCGGGGCAGCCAGGCACGGACGCGTCCATGCCCGCGGCGGCGGCGTTGTTCCGCAGCACCGAGGCGGCGTCGCCGATGGCCTGGCCGCTGCGGGCGAAGGAGATCCGCGCGCTCATTTCCCGGCTGCTCAGAACAGCGCCGCCATGAGCGCGCGCCGGGCCCGGGTGACCCGGGGGTCGTGCGCGCCGACGACCTCGAACAGCTCCAGCAGCCGGGTGCGCACGCGGTCGCGCTCCTCGTCGCTGGTGACCCGGACTAGGTCGATCAGCCGGGAGAAGGCGTCCTCCACGTGACCTCCGGCGAGGTCGGCGTCGGCGACCACGAGGGCGGCCCCGATGTCGGCGGGGTCGGCGGCCGCGGCGGCGCGGGCGGCGGCCAGGTCCGCCTCGCCGAGGCGCTCGAGCAGGCCGACCTGGGCCAGCCCGGCGCTGGCGTCGGCATCAGCGGGGTTCTCGGACAGGGCCTGCTGGTAGGCGCTGCGGGCACCGGCCAGGTCACCGGCTTCGATGGCGTCGTAGGCCTGCTGGTGCAGCGGCGCCAGGGGCGGCTCCTCTGCCGGGGCGGGCGCGGCCGGGATGGTGCCGGTGACGCCGTTCTGCGCGGCGACGGTGAGCAGTTCCTGCACGAGCGGGGCGAGCTGGGGGGCGGCCTGCACCCCGGCGAACAGCGGGACCGGCTGGCCGGCGATGACGCCGACCGTCATCGGGATCTGCTGCGCCTGGAACGCGGCCGCGACCCCGGGGCTGGCGTCCACGTCGATGGCCACGACCCGCATCCGCCCCTCCACGGTGGAGGCGGCTGCGACGGCCTGCTCGACCGCCTTCTCAGACTCGGGGTGCGCGGCGGACCACAGCACGAACAGCGCCGGCACCTCGCGGGTGCCGAGCACGAGCTGCTGGAAGTCGGCCTCGGTGCCATCGACCCGCAGGCCGCCGGTTCCGGCGTTCCCCCGCGCCGGGGACGGCGGCGGTGTCTTGCCGAGCGAGGACAGGTCGACAGCGCCGCGAAGCGCACCCGGTGAGATCGGTGGATTGCTCATGAGCGCATTCTCGCTCACGCGCACGGCCGCGGGCGACCTGGCCACGAGCCGGACACGGCCCCCGCGGGAGCCGTTGCCAGGCCCACGCCCGGCTCCGGTGCGGACCGGGCCGGCGAGTGCCCGGCCCAGCCCGCGCGGATGCGATCGACCGTGAGAGTCCCGCTGGCTCAGGGAAATCGACTGCACGCTGATTTTTCCCGGCCCGTTCCCGGGCGCTGCGGCTGGTGCTCCCGGATGCTCCGGGCGCACCGGCCACGCGGCTGCCAGAGGGTACGGGCAGCTGCGCGCACATAGGCCGGAGAACAGCGAATTACACGTATTTGCAGGGAAATTCGCGATAAAGATCACAGCGTTCTCACAAGCCCGGCCCGAGCCCGTCCGGCCGGTGACCACACCGGTCCGCCAGTAAGTCGGTCGTCCTAGTCTGTGCCCGTGGGACCACATTCCATTGGCAATCTCGGCGGACCCGGACCCGTTCGCACCCTGGCACTGGCCGGGGGCGTCATCGCCCTGGCCGGGGTCGGCATCCTCGCCGCCGCCGGCACCTTCTCCAAGGACCCGAACGCCGCCGCAAACGGATGCGTCCAGGCGAAGGTGCTGGTGCCTAACGGATTCGGGCAGTTCGTGCGCGACCGCGCGGCCGGTATCGCCGGCAGCGCCGGCTGCGCGCCCATCGTGGTCACCGAGGGCACCCCGACCTCGCTGCGGCAGGACGCGTACTCGGGCGCCGAGCTGCCGGATGCCTGGATCACCGACTCCCCCGTCTGGGTCGGCTACGCCGCGAGCGCCCTCAAGGCCCGCGGCACCTCGGCCACCACCGGTGACGTCTTCGCTACCAGCCCGGTGGTCTTCGCGGTCCCGGCCGGCATCGTCAACCAGCTGAACACCGGCGTGCGCGGCTGGCTGACGCTGCTGGCCGCCGCGCCGCTGAACTCGGCCGTCCCGACGGAGAACACGTCGGCGGCGCTGTCGTTCACGACGATCTGGCAGCACCTGCACTCCAACCGGCTGGGCAGCTCAGCGCTGGGGGACGCCTTCTTCAAGATCACCCGCGACCCGAAGACCCAGGCCGCGCTGCTCGGCCAGACCGGCAAGGACGCCAAGGCGTTCCCCGCCTCCGAGCAGGAGATCTACGCGCACAATGCGCAGGCGGCCGACGACGCCAGGCTGCGCGCCCTCGTGCCCTCCGAGGGGCCGCCCGAGATGCAGTACTCGCTCAACATCATCGGCGAGCCGGGCGGGGAGAAGAAGGCGCTGCTGAACTCGCTGTCGCAGGCGCTGACCGACGACAGCGGCAAGCAGGCGCTGCTCGACGCCGGCTTCCGGGTCGATGGCAAGCGCACCCGCGCGGTGGATGACATCCCCGAGCAGCTACCGGGCAAGGCCCCGGCGATGGATCAGAAGCAGTTCGACTCGATCATGTCCGAATGGTCCTGCGTCACGCGTGATCTGCGGATGACCATGGTGGTCGACGTGTCCGGTTCGATGCTCGAGCAGACCGGGGAGACCAGGCGCATCGATCTGGCCGTAACTGCGGTGCAGCAGGCGGTGCGGCTGATGAAGCCGACTTCCTCCGCCGGGCTGTGGGTGTTCTCCAGTGCCCAGGAGGGCAACCAGGACTTCCGGACGCTCTCCCCGGTCGCGGACCTGGGCGAGGTCTCGGATGCCAAGAGCCACGGCGCGGCGCTGCTGAACGCAGCCGCGACCATCCCGTCCTACGTCGGCGGCAACACCGGCCTGAACGACACCCTCTACGCGGCCTACGTCAACGCGCAGGAGAACTACCAGAAGGACCGCGACAACCTCGTGGTGCTCCTCACCGACGGCCGCAATGAGGACACCACCGGGGGCATGTCCACCGATCAGCTCATCGCCAAGCTGCGGGCGCAGGCCAAGCCCGACAAGCCGGTACGGATCGTCGTGGTCGGCCTGGGCAGCGCAGCCGACCAGGCGGTCATGAGCCGGGTCACCTCCCAGGTCGACGGCTGGGCCTACTACGTGAGCGACCCGGCCGAGATCCCGGCGGCGTTCTCCAGCGCGATCTGGTCGCACGGCTCGTACCACACGCATGATCACGATCACGACGGTGACCACGATCACGATCACGCCGGGGAGCACGGTCACGAGGGCGAGTCCGGGCACAGCCACTGATCCGCCCCGGCCCCGCTCAGCCAGGCGGGGGCACGCCAGGCTCCCGCAGCCGGGGACGGGCAGCCGGGTGCGCGGGTGACCACGACATCGGCCGACTGGTGCCCGCCGCCGCAGGTCAGTGACTACCATGCGATCTATGACTGCTTCGGAACCTGGACTGTTCACCCACATTGACCACGTCGGCATCGCCGTCCGCGACCTCGATGAGGCCATCGCCTTCTACGAGGAGAAGTACGGCATGCAGTGCGTGCACCGCGAGGTCAACGAAGAGCAGGGCGTGGCCGAGGCCATGATGGCCGTGGGCGAATCCACCTCGTGCATCCAGCTGCTCGCCCCGCTGTCCGAGGATTCGACGATCGGCAAGTTCATCGCCAAGAACGGCGTCGGCATCCAGCAGATGGCCTACCGGGTCAAGGACCTGGACGACGTCTCCGAGAAACTCACCGAGCGCGGCCTGCGCCTGCTGTACAAGGAGCCCAAGATCGGCACCGCCGGCAGCCGCATCCAGTTCATCCACCCCAAGGACGCCGGTGGCGTGCTGGTCGAGCTGGTCGAACCCGGTCACGAGGAGCACTGAGGCACCCGGCCCCGCCGGTAACCGCGCGGCACCAGGTGCGCTCACGGCGCACCTGCCCGGGACTCGCCTAACCGGGCCGCGCGGGGTGCCCGCCGTCCATGCTGCGGCCGCCGGTGCCGTTCCGGTGGCCGCAGCATGCTGTCCCGGCCAGCGCTCGCCCTCACGGCGGGTCACCCCCAGGCGGCAGGCTTACCCCCGGGCGCCG
>CAMCQD010000073.1 GCA_945876925.1 uncultured Dermatophilus sp. | reverse complement strand
GCAAATCCGACGACGGACCCAAGCGGTCCATCGCCGACAGCTCCCTCCGCGTGGACGTCGACCTGCTCGACCACCTCATGAACCTCGTCGGTGAGCTCGTGCTCAGCCGCAACCAGGTCGTCCAGCAAGCCGCCGCCTCAGACAACCAGGAACTCGTGCGCGGCATGCACCGGCTGTCCATCGTCGCCAGCGAACTGCAAGAAGGCGTCATGAAGACGCGCATGCAGCCGATCGACAACGTCTGGCGCACCATCCCGCGGGTCGTCCGCGACCTGGCCAACCAGCTCGGCCGCCAGATCCGGGTCGAGATGGAAGGCCGGGAAACCGAACTGGACAAGACCATCCTCGAAGCCATCAAGGACCCGCTCACCCACCTCATCCGCAACAGCTGCGACCACGGCATCGAACCCCCGCAGGACCGCGTCGCCAAGGGCAAGAAACCCGAAGGCGTGCTGCTCATGCGCGCCTACCACGAGGGCGGCCAGGTCAACATCGAGATCATCGACGACGGCGCCGGCATCAACACCGCCCGGGTGAAGGACAAAGCCGTCGAGCGCGGCCTGCTCACCCGCGAGGACGCCGACCGGATGAGCGACCGGGACGCGAACCACCTCATCTTCCGCCCCGGGTTCTCCACCGCCGAGAAAGTCAGCAACGTCTCCGGCCGCGGAGTCGGGATGGATGTCGTCAAGACGAACATCGAGAAAATCGGCGGCACCATCGACGTCACCTCCGTGTACGGGGAGGGGACGACCACGCGGATCAAGATCCCGCTGACCCTGGCGATCATCCCCGCGCTGCTCGTCCGCGGCGGCGACAACATGTTCGCGATCCCGCAGGTCAACCTCCTCGAACTGGTGCGGCTGGACCGGCAGCAGGCCAGCGAGCGGCTGGAAACCATCCAGGGCACCCCGGTGTACCGGCTGCGCGGGGACCTGCTGCCGCTGGTCGACCTGCGCGAGCAGCTCGGGTTCAGCCCGCACGACTCCGACACCACGTTCATCGCCGTGCTGCGAGCCGACCAGAAGCAATTCGGGCTGGTCGTCGACGACATCGAGGACACCGAGGAAATCGTCGTCAAACCGCTGGGCAAGCAGCTGCGCGGGATCGACCTGTACTCCGGGGCGACCCTCATGGGCGACGGCCGGGTCGCCCTCATCCTCGACACGATGGCGCTCGCCTCCCAGGCCGGCATGGTCAGCGACGGCGGCGAATCCAGCGCCCGCCTGGACGAGGCGCGGCGCCGGGAAGCCGGCGACGCCACCAGCCTGCTGGTCGTCCGGCTATCCACCGGACGCCGCGTGGCCCTGCCGCTGGCCGTCGTGGAACGGCTGGAAGAATTCCCGCTGTCCCGGGTGGAGACCGTCGGGCAGAACCAGGTCGTGCAGTACCGCGGCGTCATCCTGCCGCTGCTGCGCCTCGCCGACGACTACGGCAGCTACGACCAGGTCGACGCCGCCAAGCCGCTGCAGGTCGTCGTCTGCCTCTACCAGGACCAGCTGTTCGGGTTCGTCGTGGACCAGGTGCTCGACATCGTCGAAGACGAGCTGGCCGTGCGCACCCACCTGGACACCGGCGGCAACCTCGGCTCGGCCGTGGTCGATCAGCACGTCACGGAACTGCTCAACATCGACACCGCCCTGGCCGGGATGATCGCGCCCGAGACCGCCGGGTACTCCGGCGCCTACCCAGGAGGCCTCGCATGACCAGCCAGTACTGCACCTTCCGCCTCGGCGGGCACCTCTTCGGGGTGCCGGTCGACACGGTCCAGGAGGTGCTGCGCGAGCAGGCGCTCACCTCCGTGCCGCTCGCCCCGCGCGAGGTCTCCGGGCTGATCAACCTGCGCGGGCAGATCGTCATCACCGTCGACCTGCGCGAACGGATGGGCCTGCCGCCCCGGGGCGAAGGCGAGGAGACCACCAACGTCGTCGTCCGGACCGCCGACGAGACCGTGACCAGCCTGCTCGTGGACCGCATCGGTGACGTGCTCGAACCCGACGAGGACCGCTTCGAGGCACCCCCGGACACCGTCCCGGCCCGGCTGCGCGAACTCGTCACCCGCGTCTGCAAACTCGACAAGGAACTCATGCTCGTGCTGGACACCGAGAAGACCGTCGACCACGAGACCAGCGCCGCCTGACGGCTGCGGCCATCTGCCCCCCGCCCCGAGAACCCCAGCCAAGGACGAAAATGCGAGCACTCGTGATCGACGATTCACGTGCCATGAGGACCATCCTCACCCGCACGATGAGCGGGTTCGGATTCGAGGTGGAAGCCGTCGGAGACGGGCAGCAGGCCCTCGACGCGATGCACCGCGGCCCCCGGCCGGACATCTGCCTGATCGACTGGAACATGCCGGTGATGAACGGGCTCGAGTTCATCGTCGAGGTCCGCAAGAACCGCGACTGGCGCGACGTGACCCTCATGATGGTGACCACGGAGGCCGAGCAGGCCAACATCGTGCGGGCGCTGGCCGCCGGCGCGCACGAATACGTCATCAAGCCGTTCACGGCCGACGTCATCGAAGGCAAGCTGGCGATGCTGGGACTGCTGTGATGGCCGGGCGGATCAAGGTGCTCGTCACCGATGACTCGATCGTGCTGCGCCGGCTCATCACCGATGTGCTCGCCACCGACCCCGACATCGAGGTGGTCGGCACCGCGGTCAACGGGAAGGCCGCCCTGGACAAGCTCGCTTCCCTCAAACCCGACATCATGACCCTCGATGTCGAGATGCCCGTGATGAACGGCCTGGAGACCCTGGTCGAGGTCCGCAAGCGGGACCGCCGCCTGCCCATCATCATGTTCTCCACCCTCACCGCCCGCGGCGCCGGGGCCACCCTGGACGCCCTGGAACGGGGCGCCAGCGACGACGTCACCAAGCCGGCCAACGTCGGCTCGATCTCGGAGTCGATGGAAGCAGTCCGCAGCGAGCTCATCCCCAAGATCAAGACCCTCACCGGTCACGGCCCCAAGCTGCCGCCCCGGGCCCGCCCCGCATTCGGCGCACCGCCGGCACCCGCCCAGCGCGGGATCTTCGGTGCCACCGGGGCACCGGACCAGGCCAGGCCGGGCGGGCCCGCGCCGGCCCGCCGGGCCGCACCCGCCCCCGGGGGGCGGGTCGACGTGGTCGGCATCGGCGTCTCCACCGGGGGACCGGACGCGCTGACGAAGGTGATCGCCGCGCTCCCGGGGAACTTCCCGGTACCGATCGTGGTCACCCAGCACATGCCCCCGGTCTTCACCGAACTGTTCGCCCAGCGGCTCAACACCCGTAGCGCGCTCACCGTGGTGGAAGCCAGGGAGCATGAGCCGCTGGCACCGGGGAAGGTGCTCATCGCCCCCGGCGACTACCACATGCGGATGAAACGCTCCGGCACCCAGGTCGTCGCCGAACTGGACCAGGGCCCGCCGGAGAACTACTGCCGCCCCGCAGTCGACCCGATGTTCCGTTCCCTGGCGGAGACGTTCGGCGGCAACGTGCTGTCGGTCATCCTCACCGGGATGGGGCAGGACGGGCACCGGGGAGCCGAGCACATCCTCGCCGCGGGCGGCCAGCTCATCGTGCAGGACGAAGCCACCTCGGTGGTGTGGGGCATGCCCGGGGCCGCCGTCGCGGCCGGCCTGCCGCTCACCCAGTTCCCCCTCGAGCGCATCGCCGAGGGAATCATGTCACGAGTCAACGCGGGCCGCGCGGCCGCCGCTAACCGGCCGAGGAGCTGACCCATGGGACTTTCCGGATCTGACCTGGACTTCATCGCCCAGGTGGTGCGCGGGCGGTCAGCCATCGTGCTCGACCGCAGCAAGGACTACCTCATCGAGTCGCGGTTGCAGACCCTCGCCCGCTCCCGCGGGGAGGACTCGGTCGAGACCCTCATCCGCAAGCTGCGCAGCGCCCCGGCCGGGCCGTTGCGCGACGAAGTGGTCGAGGCGATGACCACCAACGAGACCTCGTTCTTCCGCGACGGCCACCCGTTCATGGCGCTGCAGCACGATATCCTGCCCGAGCTGCTGGTCAGCCGGGGGCGGGAACGCTCGCTCAACATCTGGTGCGCGGCGTGCAGCTCCGGGCAGGAGCCCTACACCATCGCCATGCTGGTGCAGGAACTCATCGGCGCCGACCCCAGCTGGCGGGTGCGGCTGCTCGCCACCGACATCGACACCAAGATGCTGCAGCGCACCCGCGACGGCATCTACAACCAGTTCGAGGTGAACCGGGGGCTGCCCGCGCCGCTGCTCGTGCGCTACTTCGCCCGGCACGGGATGCAATACCAGGTCGATTCGCGGCTGCGCGCAATGGTGGAAACGAAATTCGTCAACCTCGCCGAGCCGCTTCCGCCCATGCCGCAGATGGACGTCGTGTTCCTGCGGAATGTGCTCATCTATTTCGACGTGGAGACCAAGCGGAAGATCCTCCAGGCGGTGCGCAGGGTCGTCAAACCCGACGGCTACCTCTTCCTGGGCGGGGCCGAGACCACGATGAACATCGACAACTCGTGGGAACGGCAGATCATCGGGCGGGCCACCGTGCACCGTCCCGCGTGACCGGTCCCGCAGGACTGATCCTGCGTAGCTGATCCCGCGGGCTGACCGGGTCCTGCGGGCTTAACCGGGTCCCGCAGGGCGGGCGAGGCGCGCCCCGCGGGACCCCGGGCGCCGCCTCCCCGGCGGGCACGGCGAGCGGCCAGATGCGCGAAATCCGCCCCGGTACGGTTAAGGAACCTCCGGGCGCGTACCGATTAGGCAAGAGAGCCAGGGACCGGCCAATAGCACCACCGGAGACGGAACTCCACCAGTCAGCAGCGGTACGACCACCACACGTGACGACGCGACGGCACCTGCCACTCCCGGGCGCCGCCGGTCGCCGGCCCCGGGGGATGACGGGATGACCGATTTCTTTGGCGACGTGACAATGCGGACGCTGGCCCAGTCCATGTCCGGCCTCGCCATGCGCCAGCGCACTATCGCCGACAACCTCGCCAACGTCGACACCCCCGGTTTCCTCGCCGGGAAGGTCGATTTCGAGTCGAATCTGCGGCTGCGGCTGGCCGCCGGCGACGACCCGCGCAGCTCGGTCATCGCCACCGCCCGCAGCCTGGAACCCACCCGGGACAACGGCAGCAACGTCAACCTCGACGAGGAAACCCTCGCCGCCCAGGAAACCGTGCTGCAGACCCAGCTCATCGCCCAGGCGCTGACGAATAAGTTCAACGGCCTGCGCAGGGCAATCGGATCGTGACCGGTCCCAGCCATCTTCCAGGTCGTGACCAGCGGACTCCCGGAGAAGGAGAGTGAGCAATGAGCATGTTCGACGCAATGAACATCGCCGCCTCCGGCTTGTCGGCCAACCGTAAATGGATCGACGCAGTCTCGGACAACATCGCTGGCATCAACAACGTCACCAGCACCAGCCAGCCCGCCTTCCAGGAGCGCTTCATCGTGGCCCGGGCAGCCGGCTACGGCGAGCCGAAAGGCACCTATGTCGCCGGGAACATGTGGGGCGACCCCAACGGGCGGCTCGTGTCCATGCCGGAGCATCCCGCCGCCGACGAGAACGGCATGGTCCGGGTACCCGACATCGACCTGTCCGACCAGATCACCGCGCTCATGATGGCCCAGCGCGCCTACCAGGCGAACGCGAGCGTCGCCGAGCGGGCCAAGACCACCTACGAAGCAGCGATTGGAATCGGCAAGTGAGCATCGCCCCCATCACCCCCTCATTCGGCTTCGGCGTGACCCAGGGTTTCGGCACTGCCGGGGTCGCCGGCGCGCTGCCCGCCACGCCCACCCAGGTCACCGGCCGCGCCAGCCAGGTGGGCCAGTCCTTCGGTCAGGTGCTCGCCGAGAAAATCGCCGACCTCAGCCAGATGCACATGCGCACCGATGAGCTGGCCCGCACCGCAGCCACCGGGGACCTCCAGGACATTCACGAATACACCATCGCCGCGAACGAATCCGGCGTCGCGACCCAGCTCACCGTGGCCGTGCGTGACCGTGCCGTCGAGGCGTTCAACGAGATAATGCGAATCCAGCTGTGAAAAACGAACGGGTCCAGCATCTCGTCACGCGCGTCAAGGGGACGTTCAACGGCTTCACACGCGGGCAGAAGGCGGTCACGATCGTGGCCGTCATCGTCGCGCTGGTCGGTGCCGTGGTGTTCTACACGTGGGCCAGCCGCCCGTCCATGTCACCGCTGTACAGCACCCCCCTGTCGCAGACCGACGCCGCCTCCATCACCAGCTCCCTCACCAGCAGCGGCACCCCCTACACCCTCTCCCCGGACGGCAGCACCATCAGCGTGCCCACCGACCAGGTCGCCCAGATCCGGCTCAACCTCGCCAGCCAGGGCCTGCCCGCCGACACCGAGGAATCCAAAGGCTGGGCCCTGGTGCAGGACGCGCCGATGACCTCCACCGATGAGCAGCAGCGCGTGCTCATCCAGCGCGCCACCGAAGGCGAGCTCAAGAACGCCATCCAGAAGATCGACACCGTGCAAGAGGCCACCGTGCACCTGGGGCTGCCCAAGGACGACGTGTTCGTCCGCGACCAGGCCGCCCCCACCGCCTCCGTGCTCGTCACCCCCAAGAGCGGGCAGACCCTCTCCGCCACGCAAGTGGAAGCCATCGTGCACCTGGTAGCCGCGTCCGTGCCCAAGCTGACCTCCGGCAACGTCACCGTCACCGACTCCTCCGGCCGCCTGCTGTCCTCCCAGGGAACCCTCGGGGCAGGACTCGGCGAAGCCCGGCTAGCCCAGCAGCAGGCCGTCGCCGCCTCGGTGCAGCAGAAAGTCCAGGCCATGCTCGACAAGGCCGTCGGAGCCGGGAACAGCTCCGTCACCGTCGACGCCGCGATCAACTACGACAACTCGACCATCGAGACCAACGAATACATCCAGCCCGCTGCCGGAGCCCCCGCGCTGCAATCGGACACCTCCACCGAGCGGCTCACCGGCAGCGGCCAGACCCCCGTAGGCGGCGTGCTCGGCCCGGACAACATCCCCGTCCCGAACACCAGCAACGCCAGCTCCAACCAGAACTGGACCAAGGAAACCGCCAAGCAAGTGCAGCCGTACGGCACCCGCCGCACGGTCACCGACGCCGCCACCGGCGGGCTCGCCAGCATCAACGTCGCCGTCATGCTCGACCAGCGCACCACGGGCGCGATCAACCAGGCCCAGATCGAGGAACTCGTCGCCACCGCCGCCGGAGTGAACACCGACCGCGGCGACCGGGTCACCGTCAGCCGGGTGCCCTTCGACACCACCGCCGCCGCAGCCGCCGCCGAACGCGACCGCGCCGCCGCCGAGCAGCAGCGGGTAGACGAGCTGTGGACCCTGGGCAAGAACGCCGGCCTGGCCCTGCTGCTCCTCCTCGCCCTGCTCATCGGGTTCCGCTCCACCCGGCCGCGCCGCCGCGAAGTGGAAATCACCGAGGAACCCCCGGCCATCCTGCCCGAACTGCCCGGCGGCGCCGGAGCCGCCGCGGCCATCGCCGCCGCCCCGGCCGTGTACGAACTCGACCAGGAAGAAACCCTGCCGGTGGTCGAGGCCACGCCGGTCGACCCGCAGTCGGCCGCACGGACCACCGCCCGGGCCGCCATCGGCGAGCTCGTGGAGGACAACCCCGACGAAGTCGCCCGGCTGCTGCGCGGCTGGATGGCAGAAGGGAACCGGCGATGAGCACCGCCCAGCTATCCGGCCTCCGCAAGGCCGCGATCCTCCTGGTCCAGCTCGGCAAGGAGCATTCCGCGGCCATCCTGCGGACCCTCCGGGAAAACGAAGTCGAAGCCCTCACCGCCGAGATCGCCCGGCTGGAAAGCGTCGACGTGGACACCCTCGACGAGGTGCTAGAAGAATTCCA
>CAMCQD010000072.1 GCA_945876925.1 uncultured Dermatophilus sp. | reverse complement strand
CCTCACCCGGCATCGACTCCGAGCAGATGGGCCAGCTCGTCTCCAAGTTCTCGGCGGCGGCACCTGTCTGGGGCCCGATGATGGCGCACAGCGTCACCTCGTGCGCGTCCTGGCCGGTCCAGGCTACCGGTTCGATCGAGAAGATCAAGGCCGACGGCAGCGGGCCGATCGTCGTGATCGGCACCACCCGGGACCCGGCAACGCCGTACGCCTGGGCCGAGCAGCTGGCCAGGCAGCTGTCCGAGGGGCGGCTGATCACCTACGACGGCGACGGGCACACCGCCTACATGTCCTCGAACAAGTGCGTTGACAGCGCCGTGGATGACTACTTCCTCAAGGGCGCCGTCCCCCAGGATGGCCTGAAGTGCTGAAACGTCGCCCGTGAGCCCGGGTGCCCCTGGCGCCTTGCAGCTTGGTGCCTCGAGCCGCTGGCCACAGCATGAGCAGGTGGCCAGCGGCTCGGCGCGAGCTGGAAGCTCGTGCCCCGGGTGCGTATAGTGGAGGCGTGCCTGCGCGCACCGGCCGCTTTAGCTCAGTCGGCCAGAGCGATTCACTCGTAATGAATAGGTCGTCGGTTCGATTCCGACAAGCGGCTCCGCTCATCATCACAGGTCATGCCCCTGGCGCTTCGGCGTCGGGGGCTTTCCTGTTGCTCTCGGTCTCGCTTTGTGCCCCCCGTGGTGCCCCCGAGGCGCTTGGCAGCATCCCACAGGTTCTGGTCGATGAGGTGTCCGTAGAGGTCCATCGTCATGGAGGCTGTGGCGTGGCCGAGCACGCGTTGAACAACCTTGGGGTCAGCTCCGACGCCGAGCCAGACCGAGGCGGCAGTGTGCCGCAGGTCGTGCGGGCGCAACGTCGTGTGCCCGGTCGCCTTCTTCGCAGCAGTCCAGCCGACGGAGCGCCGCCAGTTGGCCTCACTCAGCGGCCCGCCGCGAGGTGCGCTGAAGAGCCATGCGCCGGGTTCTTTGCCCTCGGCCCACTTGGCGACGATGGGCACGATGCGCGCCGGTAGCGGAACCGTGCGAGCCCGACGACCTTTGAGGGTCTCTTGGTAGAGGCTGCCGTCGTGACTATCGGCAAGAACCGTGCGTTGAAGTCGAAGGCCCTGGCCCGGCACGGTCACTCGGTCGCGCACTTGCAGCCCTGCCAGCTCGCCCCAGCGCAGGCCGAGGAACGCCATGGTGAGCACGAGGTCGCCGTCGGGGCCGAGGCGTTCGGCGAGGGCCTCGACCTCCTGCATGGTCAGGATGCGTTCCCGGGCGGGAGCCAGCCGGGGCAAGCGCACCCCGCGAGCGACGTTGACGGTGTCTTGGCGGCAGGGTCTGGCGGGGGTAGCGACCGCAGGTATACCGTTCGCGGGGCTCTGTGCACGTTTACCTAGGTAAATGCGCGCGCACGCCCGAAAACGGTATACCTGCGATCGCTACCCCTGCGAGACCGGGCATCAGCCGCGCCGGCACCCGGTCCCGCCGTGCCACCCGCCCAGGCGATGGGGTGGCTTCTGCGAGAGCGGCCCTCCCCGGGGCGGCCTGCCACGGTGAAGGCCGGTCCTGGCCGCAAGCGTTCTGCTCGCGCGGGCGATTCAGCGAAACCGGCTCATCGCGGAGCGCCGGCTCGTTAAGCTAACGATCGTTAGTTAGCCAAGGGGGCCTGATGTCTCGCGATACTCGTTCTGATCTGCTCGACGCCGCCCAGGATCTTTTTGCCACAGAGGGATTCACCGGTACGTCGATCAGGGGCATCGCCTCCCGGGTCGGCATCAAGGAGAGCTCGGTTTACAACCACTTCCCGAGTAAACAGGCTGTGCTGGATGCGGTGCTCGCTCGTGCCGGTGAACGTCTCGCCGGGGTCGCCTGGGGTTTCGGGACCTGTGCTGAGGATCCTCAGGGGGCGGCTGGGGCTGACGCGGCGATCATCCTCGGTCAGCTTGAATCGGCCGCCGCCGGATACCTCGACCTGTGGCTGCACGACCCCGGTTTCGTCGCCGCGCGCCGCGTGCTCACCCTGGAGCAGTACCGCACGCCGGAGGCCGGGCGGCTGCTGCGGGAGCTGACCATCGAGCGCCCGCTGTCCTGCCAGGCGGCCTTGTTCGCCGACCTGACCAGTCGCGGGATCTTCCGCCCTGCGGATCCGCAGGCCGTCGCCCTGGCCTTCTGGGGCCCGATTCTGGCGATTCTCACCGCGGCGGACGCCCCCGATGGTGAATCCCTGGCCCGGGAGCGGCTTCGCGCGCACCTGGGGCACTTCCGGCAGACGTACTCATCCGGGCAGGGAGTGCCCGGGGAAGGGGCATGAAGGCCGTCCGGCCCCGGAGGATATCGCCCGCTGCGGGGTGCCGGCAGGTCAATCCCCGGCCGCAACCGGGGCCTAGTACGCGTCCAGAGTGAGCCTCAGCTGCCGGGAAGAACGCCAGCTGCCGGGGCGCATCCGCTACCCGATGAGGACGCGCCTGCTCGCCGCCGGGGGAAACGGCGATTCAGGAGCGCGGCTGGCCAGGTGGTAAGCAGATACGTATGGCTGATGTGACGATCCTGCACAATCCGCGGTGCTCTACTTCGCGGCATGCGCTGGCGACGGCGGGGGAGACCGGGGCCGATGCCGAGGTGGTCGAGTACCTCAGGCATCCGCTCGATGAGGCGGCGCTGCGCGGGCTGCTCGCCAAGCTGGAGGACGAGCCGGGCGAGCTGGTCCGGCGCGACCCGGCCTTCCGCGAGGCGGGCCTGACCGACGCGGACGTGCGCACCGTCGACCAGGTCGTCGCCGTGCTCCTCGCGCATCCGAAGCTCATGCAGCGCCCGGTGCTCGTGCGCGGCGACCGGGCCATCATCGGACGCCCCAGGGACCGCATCGCCCAGTTCCTCGCCGGGTAGCCCGGCGCCCGCGTCCGGCGGGCGAACGCTTGGTGGCGCTTGGTGGGCTGTGCGAACTCGGCCCAGGTGAGGCCGGGGATCGCCGGGGGAGCCCGGCTAAGCCCGCTCCCGCTCGCCGGGGCGGGCCGCGGCGGGCCCAGGCCCGGGGCTTCGCGGCTCCGCATGGGAGCGACCGCAGGCCAGGTGCAGGAGCATCCACAGGCAATTCGCACCGGTTCCTCGATAGCGTCGTGTTGGCACTGGCAGCCCCCGGATGTGATGTGGTGATTAGTCCGCGATGTTGGACGCGAAATCGACGGCCTCAGTGGTATATTCCCCGCTTTGCACCTCGCCTGGCCTGGCTGGGGCGGGCTGGGGCCGCCAGGCTGGAGTGCGGTGAACTACGTGCCCGCGGTCCGGGTGCGTTCCCGCCGGAGCCTGCCGGCATTCACAGCAGAAAAAGTTGCTGTGGATACGTCCCACATCTGGAAACCGGGACTCAGATTGCGCAAACTATGACGCATGGCATCCGTGACGATGACGACCGTGGCGCGGGAAGCTGGTGTGTCTGTGAGCACCGTCTCCCACGTCATCAACGGGACCCGGCCGGTAGCGCCGGAGACCAAGAAACTCGATCTGGAGGCGATGGCGAAAGTCGGTTTCACTCACCGCCCGGTGGCGCGCTCCCTGGCCGCAGGCTCCACGACCACCATCGGCGTGGCGATGTCCTTCCTCGCCAGCGTCTACGGCCAGGAGCTCGTGGCCGGCATCGAGGAGGAGTCCCTGAGGCACGGCATGCAGCTGCTGTTCGCCGATACCCGGGACGACTCCGAGCGGGAGGGGCGGGTTGTCGCCAACCTGCTGGCGCACCACGTGGCCGGCGTCATCATCATGCCGAGCCCGAACTGGACCGAGACCGCGTTGCGGCTGCTCAATGAGCACGACACCCCCTTCGTCGTCATCGACCGTCATCAGGAGCTCGACGTGGACCAGGTCTGCGTCGAGAACGAGCAGGCCTCGGCTGCGGTGGTCGATCACCTGCTGCAGATCGGGCACACCCGCGTCGGGTTCATCGAGGGGCTGTCCGGCCTGGCCACCACGACTGAGCGCCGGGACGGATACCTGCTGGCGCACCGGCGCCGCGGCGTTCCGGTCGACCCGATGCTCATGGTCAACGGCGGTTCCACCGAGCAGGATGGCCGCAAGGCCATGCAGCGGCTGCTCGCCTTACCTGAGCGGCCTACCGGGGTGTTCGTCTCCAATGACGCGATGAGCATCGGCGCGGTGCGCGCGCTGCGTCAGGCCGGGCTGCGCATCCCCGAGGACATGGCCCTCGTCTGCTTCGACGAGTTCCCCTGGGGCGACCTGCTCTCCCCGCACCTGACCACGATCGCGCAGCCGACTTACGCGCTCGGGGCCCGCGCGGTGCAGCTGCTCCTCAAGCGCCTGGAGGCCCCGGGGGCGCCCGGGCGCACCATCCGCCTGGCAGGTGAGATCAGCCACGGGACTTCGTGCGGATGCCGGGGCATTTCAGGCGGCATTGTGTCGCCTCGGGCGCGTGCTGCCGCAGCGGAAAAGGCCGAGAAGAAGGCCGCGTCAGCAGCCTCAGGAGCTGCAAAGGCCTGAGTTCTCAGCTGCTGGATCGTGGCGCGCTCCACTTCAGAGGCAAGCGGAAAGTCCGGGGATCGCCGCGAGACTGCGTGTTACCGTGGACGTGGCTGCAAGAGCAGTTCCTCGCAGTCCGCAGTGTCACGCAGTTCGAAGTGGTTTCGCAGTTCGAAGACCTGCGCCACACGCCGGGGCCCCGCCCGGGTACCCGGCGCTGGCGGTGTTGGCCGGCGCGGTGCGCGACCAGCTCGTTGTGGGGTGGTTCGGCAGCCAGGATCCCGTGAAGTGCGGGCTCGATCGACCACCAGTAGAGAGTTGTTTTCCCCATGGCACAGGGCACCGTTAAGTGGTTCAACGCCGAAAAGGGCTTCGGGTTCATTGCTCAGGACGGCGGGGGCCCCGACGTCTTCGTGCACTACTCGGCAATCCAGACCAGCGGATTCCGTTCCCTCGACGAGGCGCAGCGCGTGGAGTTCGAGGTCACCCAGGGCCCCAAGGGCCCGCAGGCGGACAACGTCCGTCCCCTCTGATCTGACGTCACCTACCCCTCACCGATCGCCAGGGTGACCTGCGCGAATTCCGGCTTCAGGCGATGCCCGGCGCCCGGCCTCCAGGCCGGGCGACGGGCATCGCCGTGCCGGGGCAGGTGCTGGCCGGACTGGTCCCAGGCGGGGGTGCCGCGCCGTGCCTGGTAGCGTGGTCCGGCGCGGCTGCCCGGCTGGGGGAGTGCCGCAGGTGAATGGCCTGGTCTGCGGGGCGTGCAGGTGAGCGGGATAGTCCCCGGTACCGGGCAGCGGGTGAACGACCCCGGCTGGGCGTTCCGCAGGGCAACCGGGAGGGACGCCCGGATGCAGCGTTGAGGTGGCCCGGGGGCGTTCCGCAGGCCCGGGGGAGTGGTCGCGGGGGGCGGTGCGTTCTGCTCGCGTGTCGCCGGTCAGCAGGCTGCGGCGACGTCGACCAGGCCCTCGGCGGGGGTGTGGCTGGCCGAGGGTGACGGCGTGGCCGTGCCCCCGGTGGCCGGTCCGCTGGACGGAGCCGATGTCGAGGCCGGCGCCGGCGTCTGCGTCGGCGAGGGCGACGGGCGGAACGCCGGCGGAGTTGGTGACCCGTCGGTGAAGGTCGGCGTCGGCAGCGGCTGGCTGGCGATCGCGGCCTGCACCATGTCGCGGATGTGCGGGAAGTCCGGCTGGGACACGTTGATCAGCTGATTGCTGAACGACAGGCTGCGGATGGTGCCCTTCTGCATGATGGTCACGAGTTCGGCCCAGGCTGGCAGGTGCTCGGACGGGATGTCCGTGTACACGTTGTCCTGGACGACCTTGGCGATCTGCGGGAACCGCTCGGCCATCATCCACGGGTTGACCTGGTCGATGAGCGCCCCCACCATGCAGCGCTGCCGTGCCATCCGGTTGAAGTCGTCGGTCGTGGCGCGGCCGCGTGAATACCACATGGCGTGATAGCCGTCGAGGTGCTGCACGCCCGGTTCGATCCAGCCGCGGATGCTGCCCGGCACGATCTGCCCGTTCTCGACCTTGCCGCCGATCGGCACCCGCTGCCGGACGTTGATGGTGACCCCGCCCATCGCGTTGACCAGCTGCTGGAAGCTGGCCATGTCGACCACTACCGCGTAGTCGGGGGTGAGCCCGGTGATCTCGGACATGCTCTCGCGCAGGGCGGTCAGCCCGGGTTTCGGGTCGCCCGGGTAGAGGTTCGCGTGCTGCGTTCCCTGATCCCAGACACCGTTGAGCAGGCATTCTGACCCGCAGTTGAACCCGCTGGGCCACACCTGCCGCATCGGGCTCCAGCTCGGGAAGGGGGCGTTCTGCAGGTTGCGGGGGATGCCGAACAGCACCGTGTTCCCGGTCTGGGTGTCCACGCTGGCCAGCATCATCGAGTCGGTTCGTACCCCGATCCGGTCGTCCTCGGCGTCCGAGCCCACCAGCAGCACATTCACTCTGGGAATCCCCGACCAGGAGCGGCCAGCTCCGGCGCTGGGGGCGACCCCGCGCCGGTTGACGGTGCTTGCCCCGAAGACCGTCCCCACGAGGTTGGAGGTGATCAGCAGGTACTGCATGGCTCGCGCGGTGGGAGCGATCAGTGCGCCGACGAGCAGGGAGGAGGTGAGGAAGGCGACCAGCTTCTTGCCGAACGTGGCCGGTGCGGGCCAGTTGATGTCGGCTGTCCAGATGAGGGTGGCCGCCCAGATGAGCACCACGGCGCCGACGGACAGCGATACCGCCAGCGCGGTGGACGGGCGTGAGGCGACCAGGACCACAGCCCGGGCCGGGCCGATTACCAGCAGCGCCCCGCAGGCCGCGAGCACGCCAATGACGAACAGCGCCAGCACTGCTGCCCCTGATCGGGTACGTCCGCTGAGCAGCAGGCCAGAACCGGGTAGCGCCGTCGAGATGAGCATGCGGCCGATAAAGGTGCGCAGACGCCGCCGGCGCACGCTAAAACGCCGCCGCGCTCTCGTGTCGTCGTCGCTGTTAACGGTCCTGCTTGCCATGACTCCCCGGTAGTTCGGTGGTGAGGTCCCCCTGCTGGTTCACGACAAGCGACCGCCGCTGGAGAACCGGCACCCCGGTGCAATTGTGCCGCGAAAAGTGAGAAAAGTCCCGGCCCGGCGAGTACGGCATGTACTCGTGCATTCGGCGGCTTGCCACCACTGCAGTGCTGCTCACGTCCCGGCACGTCCGCGAAGACGATCGCAGCGGCACTCATTCTCTTGACGGCAGCAGCGCAAAGAAAGAGTTGCGCGAGGACTGCCGGACGCGTCTGCGGAAACGGGAACTCATGTCTGCGTGCACGTTCCGGCTCCCCTCTCCGGCTGCCGGGGCAGGGCGCGGGCAGGGGCGGGGAAACCGCCTGCCTGAGACCGGTTCTGGTGGTATCTGCCCCTCCCGGAGGCGTCCTCGCCGGGTGCCGCCGCCGGGGCGGGCGCCCCTGCCGCAGTTCACCTCCGGTGGCCGGGAGAGGATGGGTCCGGGGAGCGGCCAGCGTTCGCCGCGCCCGGGGGAGTCGCCTGGCGCGGGCCGGTACGGGGAGTCGTGCGGCCGTCCGCGCCAGCCCGCCCCGGCGGTCGCCGGCGCGGCGCGACCCGCTGGGTGGTGGCGCTCGTATGAATGCGTGGCATACGTGATCAGCCCGGCTGTGCATTAGCTGGGAAATTCATGAATCCCGTTGCATGGCAATATGATCCAAACCCCGAACGCGAGCGTGAGTCGCGCTCGGCAGCAGGGGGTATTCCTGAGGACCGCGACGAGCCCCTACTGTGTATGTACGAAATCGTGGTGGCCTGTCGTTAACCTCGCCTCCCGGGCGGCATAACGCCGGGGGCTGCTCGCAGGCCCGGTCGGTGAACTCGCATACGCCTCGATCGGTGTGCCACCGGGATCTGCGGGGGGCCGGTTCCACC
>CAMCQD010000071.1 GCA_945876925.1 uncultured Dermatophilus sp. | reverse complement strand
CAGCTCGGCGAGCTTAGTGGCCAGCGTGTCCGGGTTGACCTGGTAGGGAAGCTCGGTGACGACCAGGCAGGTGCGCCCGTCGATCTCCTCGACGAGCACCCGGGCGCGCATGATGATCGCGCCGCGGCCGGTGCGGTACGCCTCCTCGATCCCGGCCCGGCCCATGATGAGCCCGGCCGTGGGGAAGTCGGGCCCGGTGATGATGCTCAGGCACGCCTTGAGCCGTTCTTCCTTAGTGGCATCCGGATGGTCGAGCACCCACTGCGCGGCCTCGGCCACCTCGCGCAGATTATGCGGCGGGATGAGCGTTGCCATGCCCACCGCGATCCCGGAGCTGCCATTCACCAGCAGGTTGGGGAACCGGGCCGGCAAGATGTCCGGCTCCATGCTCTTGCCGTCATAGTTCGGGGAGAAGTCGACCGTCTCCTCGTGGATATCCCGCACGAGTTCCATCGACAGCGGCGTCATCCGGCACTCGGTGTAACGAGCTGCGGCGGCACCGTCATTACCGGCGTTACCGAAGTTCCCCTGGCCGTCGATGAGCGGATAGCGCATCGCCCACGGCTGCACCAGCCGGACCAGGGCGTCGTAGATAGCCGAATCACCGTGCGGGTGATACTGGCCCATCACCTCACCGACGACGCGCTGGCATTTGTTGTAGCCGCGCTCAGGCCGGTAACCGCCGTCGTACATGGCGTAGACGATGCGGCGGTGCACCGGCTTAAATCCGTCGCGCACATCCGGCAGCGCGCGGCTGACGATGACGCTCATCGCATACTCGATGTAGCTGCGCTGCATCTCCGTGTTGAGATCGACCGGAGCAATGCGGTCGTAATCCACGGGCGGGTTCAGGTCAGTCACGGAACGTCCTTCACGACATCGGAACTGCGGGTGCGACGGGTCCGGCCAGCCGCGCGATCAGGCATCGAGGAACCTGACATCGCGGGCGTTGCGCTGAATGAAATCACGGCGGGACTCGACATCCTCGCCCATGAGAACCGAGAAGATCTCGTCGGCCGCGGCGGCATCGTCGAGATTGACCTGGAGCAGCTCGCGATGCTCCGGGTCCATGGTGGTGTCCCACAACTCGGTGGGATTCATCTCACCCAGGCCCTTGTAACGCTGGATGCCGTCCTTGGGGAGCCGCCACCCCTGCGCTTCACCGGCCGCCCGGAACTCATCACGCTCCCGGTCCGAGAAAACGTACTGGTGCGGGTGATTGCTCCACTTAAGCCGGTACAGCGGCGGCTGGGCCAGGTAAACGTACCCGGCCTCGATGAGCGGGCGCATGAACCGGAACAGCAGCGTGAGCAGCAGCGTGCGGATATGCATGCCGTCGACGTCGGCGTCGGCCATGAGCACGATCTTGTGATAGCGGGCCTTAGCCAGGTCGAAATCCTCGCCCACGCCGGTGCCGAAGGCCGAGATGAGCGCCTGCACTTCCAGGTTGCTCATGATCCGGTCGATGCGCGCCTTCTCGACGTTGAGGATCTTGCCGCGGATCGGCAGGATCGCCTGATTGAACGGATCGCGCCCGTCCTTGGCCGAGCCACCGGCCGAATCTCCCTCGACGATGTAAATTTCCGAGATCGAGGGGTCCTTGCTCTGGCAGTCGCGCAGCTTACCCGGCAGCCCGCCGGACTCCATGAGCCCCTTGCGCCGGGTCGCCTCGCGGGCCTTGCGCGCGGCCAGCCGGGCGTGGGCGGCATTGATCGCCTTGCGAACGATTTCGCGGCCATCGCCAGGGTGCCGCTCCAGCCAGTCGCCCAGGCCCTCGGTCACCGTGCTCTGCACGAAACCACGCACTTCGGAGTTACCCAGCTTGGTCTTGGTCTGCCCCTCGAACTGCGGCTCGCCCAGTTTCACCGAGACCACCGCAGTCAGGCCCTCGCGGACATCGTCGCCGGTGAGATTGTCGTCCTTGTCCTTGAGGAGGTTCTGCGCCCGGGCGAACCGGTTGATGAGGTTGGTCAGCGCCGAGCGGAAGCCCTCTTCGTGCGTACCGCCCTCATGAGTGTTGATGGTGTTGGCGTAGGTGTGCACCGACTCCGAATAGGCGCTGGTCCACTGCATCGCGATTTCCAGGGAGAGCGAGCGGGCCTCGTCCTCGCGTGAGAAATCAATGATCTCCGCATGTACCGGCTCGGTGCGCTTACTGGCATTCAAGTGGCGCACGTAATCCGACAGGCCGCCGTCGTAGCGGTACACGATCGTCTTGGGGACGCGGCTCTCGCCCTCGGTCCCGGCCTCATCGCGCTCACCGGCCGGCTCGGCGTCCGGGTCAACCGATTCGTCGTCCTCATCGGGTTCCGGCAGGCGCTCATCGGTCAGCGTGATGGTCAGGCCCTTGTTGAGGAACGCCATCTGCTGGAACCGGGCCCGGATGGTCTCCAGCTCGTAATGGGTCGACTCGAAGATATCCGGGTCGGCCCAGAACGTGATGGTGGTGCCGGTCTCGGACTCCTCGATCGCCTCCATCTGCTGCAACGGCCCGGTGGGGGTCCCGTGGTCGAAAGCCATCCGGAAGACGTGCCCCTTCTGGCGCACCTCGGCCTCCAGGCGGGTGGACAGCGCGTTCACCACCGACGACCCGACGCCGTGCAGGCCGCCGGACACCTTGTACCCGCCGCCGCCGAACTTGCCGCCGGCGTGCAGCTGGGTGAGCACGAGCTCGACCGCCGACACGCCCTCGACCGGGTGGATATCGGTGGGGATGCCGCGCCCGTTGTCGCGCACCCGCACCCCGCCGTCGGCCAGCAGGGTGACATCGACCCGGTCGGCGAACCCGGCCAGCGCCTCATCGACGGAATTGTCGACGATCTCCCACACGAGGTGGTGCAGGCCCCGTTCGCCGGTCGACCCGATGTACATCCCGGGGCGCTTGCGGACCGCTTCGAGCCCTTCCAGGACCGTGATCGCGCTCGCGTCGTACGTCATGGGAGCCGGTGCCAGGCCGGTCACCGGCTCCCGCGCCGCGTCATCTGATTCGTTGTGCGCACGCGAGTCGGTCACGGGTCTCCTTCAGATGCTGATTCAGTGCCGGGCAGCACTGATGCGGTGTCCGTCGCCCGCCCCTGCGGAGGTGAGATAAGGGCGCGGGCCCGGGACACGATCACGGGTCAGGACGGGGGGTGACGCCTGGAGCGTTCCGGTAGGTCTCAGTCTACCGTCCAGCCGTGGGAAACACCGCACTGGCACGCCTGCTCACGCCGGTGGCGCCTCCGGGAACCGGCCTGACGTGGACGGGTACGCCACCGGTTCCCGGCAACGGCACGAAGGCTGCCAGAGGCGTACGGCGCTGCCGGGTGAGCTCACCCGTAGGTGTCCCGCGGACCCCGCCCGCCGGCCCGGCGCGGGCCGCGCTTCCACGTCGGAGCGCCCGGCCCGGAAACCCGGATCGTCGTCACCACCGAGGGCCCGGCCTGCTCGGCGATGACCGCCAGGATACTGGGGACCATGTAGGTCAGCTGGGTCGCCCAGGCGGTGGAGTCGGCACGGACCCGCAGCTGGCCATCCTCGAAGCTCACCGGGACGCAATGCCCGGCCACCTCTGCGCCCACGAACTGGGGCCACCGGGCCATCACCGAGGCCGCCGATACGTCCTGCGACCAGCCCCGTTCTCGCAGCAGGCCTTCCATCCCCTCGGCCAGGGTGCGCGGGTCGCGGGCATCGGGGCCGGGGGCGCCGCAGGCCGGATCGGCTACCCGGTGGCGACGGCGCGGCACCACGCCGGGACGTAACCCGGCGTCCCGGGCGGCATCCCGGGCCCGGGCCAGGCTGGCCCGGGCGGCCGCATCACGGGCCTCCTGCTGATCCGGCTCCTCCGGCGGACGCGCCGGACGGGCCGGAGGCTGCGGGCCAGGTTCCTCCGGCCGGTCAGCCATCGCCGCACTCCACCTGCCCGGAGCGGACCCGCAGCCGCCGGCCGGGCAGTCCCGCGGGCAGATCCTGTTCCACCGCCGCCGTGATAATCACCTGCTCGGCACCGGCGATGACCTGGGACAGGCGATCCCGGCGGCGCTGATCCAGCTCGGCGAACACGTCGTCCAGCACGAGCACCGGGTCGTCGCCCAGGTCGTGGCGCAGCAGTTCGCAGGAGTCCAGCTTCCGTGCGCGCGCCCCCGCCCACGATTCCCCGTGCGAGGCGTACCCCCTGGCCGGCATCCCGGACAGGTCGAGGACGAGCTCGTCCCGGTGCGGCCCGGCCAGGGTCATCCCGCGGGCCAGCTCACCGGGCCTGGCCCGGGTGAGTGCGTCCAGCAGCCCGTACTGGAACTGCTCCAGCCCGGGTACCTCCCCGGCGGCTATCTGCCCGGCAAGCTCGCCGCCCACCGAGGTGCGGTAGGTGGCCACGGCCTCGCCATCGGACTCGCTGACCGCGCGGTAGGCCTGCGTCAGCCGGGGCGCCAGGTCGTGCAGCAGGCGGACCCGGGCGTACAGCAGCCGTCCGCCCAGCCCCGCTAGCTGGTCGTCCCACACGTCCAGGGTCGAGGCCACCGAACCGTAGGACCGCGCATCCGCCTCCCGGCCCGTGCCCCGCCCCGGCGCGGCCTGGCGCAGCAGGGCATTGCGCTGCCTGAGCGCCCGGTCGTAGTCGGCCCGGACGGCGGCCCAGCGCGGCTGGCGGGCGACCAGCAGGGCGTCGAGGAAGTCCCGCCTGGTGCCCGGGTCCCCCTTGACCAGGGCGAGATCCTCGGGGGCGAACAGCACGGTGCGCAGCGTGCCGAGCACGTCACGCACCCGCGGCACGGGGGTGCGGTTGATCCCGGCGCGGTTGGACCGGCCGGGGTGGATCTCGATCTCCAGCGTGGTCCGGCGCCCGGCGCGCTCGACCGCGCCTCGCACGATGGCCCGCTCGGCCCCCATCCGCACCAGCGGGGCATCGGAGGCGACCCGGTGGGAGGACAGCGTGGCGAGGTAGCCGATCGCCTCGACGAGGTTCGTCTTGCCCTCCCCGTTGCGCCCCACCAGGAACGTGACCCCCGGCTCGAAGGGCACCTCGGCATGGGCGTAGTTGCGGAAATCCGCGATCGACAGATGGCTTACGTACACGTGGCACCACGCCGGCGCGCCCGCCGCAGCGAACGCGCCCGGCCGCTAGGAGGCGAACCGTACCGGCATGAGGACATACCGGTACGACGTGTCGGGCTCGCCGTCGTGTTCCTGCTGCCCCGAGAGCACCGCCGGCTTGCCCGGCTGGGTGAAGGACATCCGGGTGAACGGCGCCGAGACCGCTCCCAGCCCATCGAGCAGGTAGTGCGGGTTGAACGCGATCTCGATGTCGGGGCCGGTCAGGGAGCATTCCACGGCCTCGCTAGCCTGCGCATCCTCCCCGGTGCCCGCGTCGATGCCGACCTGGCCGTCAACGAAGCGCAGCCGGATGGGCGTGTTCCGCTCGGCCACCAGGGCCACGCGCTTGACTGCCTCGATGAGGAGCCCGGTGCTGATGATGGCCTCGGTGTCGACCGTGGTGGGGAAGATGGAGGCCACCTTGGGGTAGTCACCGTCGAGCAGCCGCGTGGTCGTGCGGCGCTGACCGGCCTCGAAGCCGACCAGCCCGTCGCCCTCGGAGCCGTCTGCCAGCGCGATCGAGACCGACCCGGACGGGCCCAGGGATTTGGCGGTATCGGACAGGGTGCGCGCCGGGACCAGCACCACCGCGCTGACCGAGTCCCCGGCTGGCTCCCAGCTCATCTCGCGGATGGCCAGCCGGTACCGGTCGGTGGCCAGCATGGTGACCTTGTCGTCGGCGATCTCGACCCGGACCCCGGTGAGGATCGGCAGCGTATCGGAGCGGTCCGCGGCCACGCTCACCTGCGCGACCGCCTGGGTGAATACATCCCCGGCGATGGTCCCGGTGACCTGCGGGCTGGCTGGCAGGCTCGGGTACTCCTCCACCGGCATCCGCAGCAGGGAGAACCGGCTCGCACCGCAGGATACCGCCACCTTATTACCTTCTGTATATACATCAACCGGGCGGTTGGGCAGGTTCCGGGAGATGTCGGCCAGGAGGCGCCCGAGCACGAGCACGCGACCGGCCTCGCTGACATCGGCTTGCACGCTCACCCTGGCCGAGACCTCGTAGTCGAAAGCGGACAGCGTCAGCGTCCCGTCGTCCTGGGCCTCGATGAGCACCCCGGCGAGAACGGGAACCGGCGGCCGGCTCGGCAAGCCGCGGGCCACCCAGGTGACGACCTCGGCCAGGACGTCGCGATCCACTCGGAATCTCACGGTCGCTCTCCTTCATTCGCCCACGCCCGGTGGGTACGGAACCGGTCCTTTAAGGGGAATGCTATCCAGGCGCGCTGACAGGCCCGGTGGTACGCCTGCCGTGTTGCCCGCGGCGCGGGGGCGGGTCCAGGTCCCGTACGCAGTGCCCCTTTCTTCTTGTGCTGGACTCATCATCGTCATAGGGGCTGTGGAAGCTGTGCACAGCCGCCGCCGTCCCAGGTCAGCCCGGCTGCCCGGCTGTGGGTAAGGCCTGTGCACCGTTCGTGGACCAGCAGCGGCGCATGTGCATGGCCTCCGGTCATCCACACGCACCGCACAGGACAGGTGGCCGCAGTCCCCAGCACGCGGGGCGGTTCTCCACCACCCATCCACGGGTTATGCCCAGCCCGCAGTCCTGCCCGGCTGCGCGCCGGTGGCTGTGGTACCCCTGCCCATCACGACATCAGAACAGGTCAGAGGCGTGATGTGGGACTGTTGACACAATTACTCCCCAGTTCTCCACACCTGTGCACAAGCGTGTGGACGAATGTCCTGAACCTCGTTGGACGGACGTGAAATCCGTCGCCGGCTCCTGGTCATCGCGCACGATCACCCGATCGCTGCGCTGCCGGCTCGTGGTTCAGCTGCCCTGCTGCGACCGGATCCGGGTGGTCAGCTCGGTCACCTGGTTGTACACCGAGCGCCGTTCGGCCATGAGCTGGCGGATCTTCTTGTCTGCGTGCATCACCGTGGTGTGGTCCCGGCCGCCGAACTGCTGGCCGATCTTCGGCAGCGACAGCTCGGTCAGCTCCCGGCACAGGTACATGGCGATCTGGCGGGCGTTGACGAGCGTGCGGGAGCGCGAGGAGCCGCACAGGTCGTCGATCGTCAGCCCGAAGAACGCGGCAGTCTGGGCCATGATCGTGGCCGCGGTGATCTGGCTGGCCTGCTGATCGGGCATGAGATCGCGCAGCACGATCTCGGCCAGGGTCAGATCCACCTCGGAGCGGTTCAGGCTGGCGAAGGCCGTCACCCGGATGAGCGCGCCCTCCAGCTCGCGGATATTGCTCGAGATCCGGCTGGCGATGAATTCCAGCACCTCGTACGGCATGGTCAGGCCCTCTTGCACGGCCTTCTTCGACAAGATCGCGATCCGGGTCTCCAGGTCCGGCGGCTGGATGTCGGTGAGCAGTCCCCACTCGAACCGGGACCGCATCCGCTCCTCGAAGCCGGACAGCTGCTTGGGCGGCACGTCTGAGGTGATGACGACCTGCTTATTGGCGTTGTGCAGCGTGTTGAAGGTGTGGAAGAACTCTTCCTGGGTCTGCATCTTGCCCGAGAGGAACTGGATGTCGTCGATGAGCAGTATGTCGGTCTCGCGGTAGCGGCGCTGGAAGCCAGAGGCGCGGTCATCGCGGATGCTGTTGATGAAGTCGTTGGTGAACTCCTCGGAGTTCACGTACTTCACCCGCACCTGGGGATACAGATTGCGGGCGTAGTGCCCGATGGCATGCAGCAGGTGAGTCTTGCCCAGGCCTGAGTCGCCGTAGATGAACAGGGGGTTGTAGGCCCGGGCGGGCGCCTCGGCCACGGCGACCGCGGCGGCATGGGCGAAGCGGTTGCTCGACCCGATGACGAAGGTGTCGAAGGTGTACTTCGGGTTGAGGTGATCGCCGGTGCCCGCCGCCGGACTGGCGGC
>CAMCQD010000070.1 GCA_945876925.1 uncultured Dermatophilus sp. | reverse complement strand
GCGGCTGCTGGCCACGGCGTATGTCGATATCTTCCGGGGGCTGCCGCTGCTGCTGGTGATCTTCCTGCTGGGTTTCGGGGCCCCGGCGCTGAACCTCACCGGGATGCCCAAGTCGGCGCTGTTCTGGGGTGCGACGGCCCTGGTGCTGTCGTATTCGGCGTATGTGGCGGAGGTGTTCCGGGCGGGCATCGAGTCGGTGCACCCGGCGCAGCGGGCGGCGGCCCGTTCGCTGGGGCTGAGTTACGGGCAGACGCTGCGGTTCGTGGTGATGCCGCAGGCATGGCGTAATGTGCTGCCGCCGCTGATGAACGACCTGGTCTCGCTGCAGAAGGATTCCGGCCTGATCGCGGCGCTGGGCGTGGTGGACGCGATCCGCGCCGCCCAGATCGAGACCGCGATCGATTTCAACTACACCCCGTACGTGGTCGCGGGGGTGCTGTTCATCTGCCTGACCGTGCCGATGGCGCGGCTGACCGATTACGTCGCCCGGCGCTCGGACCGGCGGGCCGCCGGAGGTGCGCTGTGACTGGCACGTCAGCTCCCGCCGGGGAGGCACCGCTGCTGCGGATGCTCGGGGTGCGTAAGGCGTTCGGACCCGAGGTGGTGCTGCGCTCGATCGATCTCGAGGTCACGGCCGGGCAGTGCATCGTGCTCATCGGGGCCTCCGGATCGGGCAAGTCGACTTTGCTGCGGTGCATCAATCTGCTGGAGCGGGTCGATGATGGCCAGATCCTGCTCGACGGGCAGGACATCACCGACCCCCGGGTGAATGCCGACGAGGTCCGCTCGCATATGGGGCTGGTGTTCCAGGCGTATAACCTGTTCCCGCACCTGCGGGTGCTGGACAACATCACCCTGGCTCCCCGGCGGGTGCATAAGGTGCCCCGGGCGCTGGCCGAGGAGCGGGCGCAGGCGGCGCTGGCGCGGGTGGGCCTGGCGGAGAAGGCCACCGCCCGCCCGGATGACCTGTCTGGCGGGCAGCAGCAGCGGGTGGCGATCGCCAGGGCGCTGGTCAACTCGCCGCGGCTGCTGCTGCTCGATGAGGTGACCAGCGCGCTAGACCCGGAGCGGGTCGGTGAGGTGCTCGACCTGCTGGTGGATCTGCGCTCCGAGGGCGTGACCATGATCGTCAACACTCACGAGATGAGCTTCGCCCGCGAGGTCGCCGACCAGGTGTGCTTCCTGCACGGCGGGTACATCCACGAGCAGGGCCCGCCCGAGCAGGTCATCGGCAACCCGCAGACCACCCGGGCCCAGGAGTTCCTCCGCCGCCTGCGCACCTGACCCCCGGTTCAGCTGGTGCCGCGCCGCGCGTTGCCCGCGTGCAGGATCTGCGCCTGCAGCGCGGCGCGGTCCTCATCATCGATCTGCTCGCGTCGCGACTGGCGAGCGCAGCAGCAGCCGGCCAGGTGAGCGCCATCCCGGGAACATCGCGATGGAGAATAAGTGCCCTGGTCGTGCCCCTGCAGTGCGCCACGGGGGCGGTGCCTGCTCAGTCGCCGGTTCCGGTGACGCCGGACAGGAGCGCGGTGACGATGCTGATGACGACCGCGCCGAGGAACGCGGCGGTGAAGCCGCTGACCGTGAAGCCGAGCCCGAGATTGCCGGCGACCCAGGCGCTGAGCATGAGCATCCAGGCGTTGATGACCAGCACGAACAACCCCAGCGTCAGCACGATGAAGCATCCGCTCAGGAATGAGACCAGCGGGCGGACGAACGCGTTGACGAACCCGATGATCAAGGAGACGACGATGAGGGTGCCGATGACGGCACCGGTGGTCGGTCCGGTCACGGATATGCCAGGCACGAGCCAGGTGGCGACAGCTACCGCGACCGCCACGACGACGGTGCGAAGGATGAACTGCATGTCTTTACCCAATCACCGCCGCCGCGCACCCGCCACCGCCCGTCCGGCTATCGGCCTCAGGGCCGGGCGCTAGCGGGCGAGCCGGCAAGCAGGCCAGGCAAACCCAAGTTCACAGGCCATTCCCGGCATCCGGGAGATCGCGTCAGGTGCACGATGAGGACGGGCACGGCCACCCGGCGGCGCCCCGGCCGTGAGGCCAGGGGCGGACCCGGTTCTCAGCGGCGGTGGTTCATCGACCGGACGAGCGCGTCGCCGGCGGACTGCACGAGCTGCACGATGACGATGAGCACGGCCACCGACATGAACAGCACCGGGCCGTTGAACCGCTGGTAGCCGTACCGGATGGCGAAGTCACCGACTCCGCCGCCGCCGATGGCGCCCGCCATGGTGGAGTACCCGATGAGGGTCACCAGCGTCAGGGTGGCCCCGGCGACCAGGCCGGGCAGCGCCTCGGGGAGCAGCACCTTGCGGACGATCTGGCCGACCGTGGAGCCGACCACCTGGGCGGCCTCGATCTTGCCGTTGTCCACCTCGCGCAGCGCGGTCTCGACCACCCGGGCGTAGAACGGGATCGCCCCCACCGACAGCGGCACGATCGCCGCAGTCGGCCCGTAGGCGGTGCCGACCAGCAGCCGGGTGAACGGGATCAGCGCGATGAGCAGGATGAGGAACGGCAGCGACCGGGCCAGGTTGACGATGCCGCCGAAGATGGCCGCGAATACCCGGTTGGGGGTGAGCCCGTCGGGGGTGGTCAGGCGCAGCGCCACCCCGCAGACGATGCCGAGCGCGACCGTGATGGCGAACGACCAGCCGACCATCCACGCCGTCTGGCCCAGCGAGGTGAGCAGTTCGGGAATGGCCGAGGTCCAGTCCTGGTTCATCAGCGGTCACCTCCGCGGGTGCGGGCCCGCGCGCGGGCGAGAATGCGGTTCACAGCGCCGTCACCGTCACTCAGCGGCTGGCGAGATAGGCCGTCAGATCGGCGAGTTCGGCTGGCTCGGGCGGGTGCGGCAGGGTGACCAGCAGCCGCCCGACCCGGCGCCCGGCGATCCGCTCCACCGTGCCGCCCAGGATGGCCAGCTCGACGCCGTGATCGCGGGCCATCTCGGCGATGACCGGGTCGACCGCGTTCTCGGTGGCGAACCCGAGCACCAGCGCCCGGCCCAGGTCGGACGGGCCGGGTTCCCCGGCTGGCAGCAGCATCTCGGCCAGGCGGGACCCGGGCCGCGCGACCAGGTCGAGCAGGCGGCCCTGCTCGGCGATCCGCCCGTTCTCCATGAACGCCGCGGAGTCGCAGATGCGCCGCACGACCTCGGCCTCGTGGGTGATGAGCACGACGGTGACGCCGGTGCGCTGGTTGATGTCGGCGATGAGGTCGAGGATCTGCTCGGTGGTGGCCGGGTCCAGCGCCGAGGTGGCTTCGTCGCACAGCAGCACGGACGGGTCGCCCGCCAGCGCCCGGGCGATACCGACCCGCTGCTTCTGCCCGCCGGACAGCTGAGAGGGGTAGGCGCTGCCCCGGTCGGTGAGCCCCACGAGGTCGAGCAGCTCGGCGACCCGGGCCTTGCGCCGCTCCCGGGGCACCCTGGCGATCTCCATGGGGTAGGCGATGTTGCCGGCCGCGGTGCGGGCGTGCAGCAGGTTGAAGTGCTGGAAGACGGTTCCGATCCGCTGCCGGGCCTGCCGCAGCCCGGAAGGCGGCAGGCTGGTCAGGTCGACCCCGTCGACGCTGATCGTGCCCGAAGTAGGCCGCTCCAGGAAGTTCATGCAGCGCAGCAGGGTGGTCTTGCCCGCGCCGCTGCGCCCCAGGATGCCGAACACCTCACCGGAGTCCACGGTCAGGGAGACGTTGTCGACCGCGGTGACGGCGTCACGGCCGCGGTCGGAATACACCTTGGTAACGGAATCGACGACGATCACGGCAGGCTCGCTTGGCTCGCTGTCTGGGTCCTCACCCGGCCGGCAGGACCGAGCCCTGGTAAGTGCTGGTGATGTACTTCTTGATCTGCTCGCTGGTCAGCGCGCTCGCGAGCTTGACCACCCGGGGATCCTTGGCCAGGTCGGGATGGGTGACCAGCACGTTGGCGTACGGGTTGCCCTTCGCCGACTCCAGGTACTTGGCGTCCTTCTCGGGGACCAGCCCGGCCTCCAGGGCGTAATTGCCGTTGACGACGCTCATGGCGATCTTCGGGTCGTCCAGGGTGGCGGCCAGCTGCGGCCGGTCGATCTCGACGAACGTGACGTTCTTCTTGTTGGTGGTGACGTTCGCCTTGGTGATCTTGCTGTAGTCGGTTCCGGGATCACCGGCCTTGACGTTCAGCCCGATGATGCCGGCGTCCTGCAGCAGGAACAGCGCCCGGGCGAGGTTGGTGGGATCCTGCGGGATCGCGATGGCCGAGCCCTCAGGCAGGTCGGCGGCCCGGGCGTACTTCTTGCTGTAGAGCCCCAGCGGCTCGACGTGCACCGCCCCGACACTGACCAGGTTGCCGTTGTTCTCGGCATTCCAGTTCTTCAGGTACGGCTCGTGCTGGAAGAAGTTGACGTCGACATCCCCGTCCTGGACCAGCTTATCCGGGTCGACCTGACCGGAGATCTCGGTGACCTGGACCTCAATCCCGTCGAGCAGCCCGTCCGCCTGAGCCCGCTTGATGAGCTCGGCGTGCGGCTTGACGTCAGCCATCACGGTCAGCGGGAAGGCGGTGGCCGGATCCGCACTCGAGGAACCGGACTGGCCGGAGGTGGAACCGCAGGCCGCGAGGACGGCAGCGAGCGTTCCCGCGAGGACCGCGGCGAGCGAGATACGAGGGGTCTTCATCACGCACTTATGGTACGTGCCCGCCATGCTTATACCTCAGCGCGCTTGGGCAAGCCATGCGCTGCCCCCTTGAGGCCGCCGGGGCGTGGGTCCGGACCAGCCGGGGTGCCTCCCCAAGGAACCACATGCGTTCTCTAGCATGGGATTCGTGGAATGGACCTCCTATCAGGCCGTGCTCTTCGACCTCGACGGCGTGCTGACCCCGACCGCGCAAGTCCATATGCGCGCGTGGTCGGAGATGTTCAACGCCTTCCTCACGGCCCGCCGAACCGCGTCCGGGGATCAAACGGACGAGAATACCAGTCAGTACACCGACGCCGACTACTTCGCGTATGTTGACGGACGCCCCCGGTACGACGGGGTCGCCGCCTTCCTCGCCTCGCGCGGCATCACCCTGCCGCTGGGCGAGCCGGCCGACCCGCCCGGGATGGGCACTGTCTGCGCGCTGGGCAACCTCAAGAACGATGCCTTCAACGCCGTGCTCGCCCGCGACGGGGTCACCCCCTACCCCGGTTCGGTCGCGCTGCTGGATTTCCTGGCCGGCCTGCCGATCAGGCTAGGCGTGGTAACCAGTTCGGCTAACGCCCGCTCAGTGCTGACCGCAGCCGGCCTGCTGGACCGGTTCGAGATCATGGTCGACGGGCTGCTCGCCCGCAGCGAGGGGCTCGCGGGCAAGCCGGCTCCGGACACGTACCTGCACGGGGCCAGGCTGCTCGGCGCCCCGGCCGGCGCCACCGTCGTGGTGGAGGACGCCATCTCCGGGGTGGCCGCCGGGCGGGCCGGTGACTTCGGACTGGTCCTCGGCGTCGATCGCGGCACCGGAGCAGGGGCGCTGCTGGCCGCCGGCGCGGACCTCGTCGTCGCTGACCTGTCGGAGGTAGTCCCGTGATTCCCGAGGATGCCGGCTACCTGGCCGATCCGCTGGATCGCACCCGGTTCCCCGCTGACCCGTGGCGGCTGGTGGAGCGCTTCCCCAGCACCAAGGACCTGGGCACCATCGAGACCCTGTTCGCGGTCGGCAACGGCTACCTGGGCATGCGGGCCAACCCGCCCGAGGGCCGCGAGGCGCACACGCACGGCACGTTCGTCAATGGCTTCCACGAGACCTGGCCGATCCGGCACGCCGAGGAGGCGTTCGGCTTCGCCCGCACCGGGCAGACCATCGTCAACGCGCCCGACGCGAAGGTGATGAAGCTGTACGTCGATGACGAGCCGCTGCTAGTCACCCAGGACGACCTGGACTACTACGAGCGCTCGCTGGACTTCCGCGAGGGCGTGCTGCGCCGTGACCTGGTCTGGCGCACCCCCTCGGGCAAGCGGGTCCGGGTGGCCAGCACCCGGATGGTGTCATTCACCCAGCGGCACCTGGCGATCATGACCATCCAGGTGACCCTGCTGGACGGGGACGCCCCGGTGGCGGTCTCCTCCCAGATCCTCAACCGCCAGGACGGCACCGACGAGTACCACATCCGCGGCGCGTCGATGGGGGCCGGCTTCGACCCGCGCAAGGCGGCCAAGTTCGTGGGCCGGGTCCTGGAGCCGAAGCATCACTGGCACAGCGACCGGCGCATGCTGCTCGGCTGGCGCGCGGTCAATTCGGGGATGACGATCGCGGTTGGCGCCGACCACACCATCCACACCGAATGCGAGTACGAGGAACTCATCGCCACCGAGCCGGATATCGGCAAGCGGGTGTACCGGATCGCCGCCAAAGCCGGTAAGCCGATCTTCATCACCAAGGCGGTGGCCTACCACACCTCCAGCGGGGTTCCCGTCCGCGAGCTGTTCGACCGCTGCCGGCGCACCCTCGACCGGGTCCGCCAGAACGGGGTGTTCCACTACGTCGAGGAGCAGGCCCGCTGGCTGCGCGAGTACTGGGAGAACACGGACATCGAGGTCGAGGGGGATCCGGCGGCGCAGCAGGCGATCCGCTGGAACCTGTTCCAGCTGGCCCAGGCCAGCGCCCGCTCGGACCAGCTCGGCATCGCCGCCAAGGGCGTCACCGGGTCGGGATATGAGGGGCACTATTTCTGGGATACGGACGTGTACGTCGTCCCGTTCCTCGCCTACACCTCCCCGCGGGTGGCGCGCAATGCGCTGCGGTTCCGCGTCCTGCTCCTGGATGCGGCCCGGGAGCGCGCCCGCGACCTGGCCACCCGGGGCGCGCTCTTCCCGTGGCGCACGATCAACGGCGAGGAGGCCTCGGCCTACTACGCGGCCGGCACGGCGCAGTTCCACATCGACGCCGACGTGGCATATGCGATCTACCGGTACCTGGACACCACCGGGGATACCAGCTTCCTGCGCGGCGGCGGCATCGACGTGCTCATCGAGACCGCCCGGATGTGGACCGACCTGGGATTCTGGCGCGAATCCCACGATGGCAAACGGACTTTCCATATTCATGGGGTCACCGGCCCGGACGAGTACACCACGGTGGTGAACAACAACCTGTACACGAACGTCATGGCGCGGTTCAACCTGGAAACCGCGGCCTCGGCCGTGCGGCAGCTGCGCTCCACCGACCCCCTGCTGTACGCCCAGACCATCGAACGGCTCGGACTGGCCGACACCGAACCGGACGACTGGCAGGCCGCCGCCGACGCCATGCACATCCCGTTCGATAAGGAACTCGGCATCCACCCGCAGGACGACCAGTTCCTCGAACGCGAGCGCTGGGATCTGGACACCATGCCGGCCAGTAAGCGGCCGCTGCTGCTGCATTTCCACCCGCTGGTGATCTACCGGTTCCAGGTGCTCAAGCAGGCCGACGTGGTGCTGGCCCTGTTCTTGCAAGGGGACCGGTTCACCGACGCCGAGAAACTGGCCGACTTCGAGTACTACGACCCGATCACCACGGGCGATTCCACTTTGTCCGCGGTCGTCCAGTCGATCATCGCGGCCGAGGTGGGGCACCGGCAGATGGCGATCAACTACTTCCGCGAGGGGCTGTACGTCGACCTGGCCGATCTGCACAAGAACACCTCGGACGGGGTGCACATCGCCTCGACCGGCGGGGTGTGGAACGCCCTGGTCTACGGGTTCGCCGGGCTGCGGGACCACAACGGCACGTTCACCTTCGACCCGCGGCTGCCGCGGGAGTGGTCCAGCCTCACCGTGCGGCTGCGCATCCGGGGCACCCGGATGCGGGTCACGGTGAAGACCGGCTCGATCACCTTCGTCGTGGAGGAGGGCGACGAGCTCACGTTGTTCGTGCGCGGGCAGGAGATC
>CAMCQD010000069.1 GCA_945876925.1 uncultured Dermatophilus sp. | reverse complement strand
GATGGCCCGCGGGCGGTGCGGGTCGCGGCGCAGGTATCCCTTGCGTTCCAGTGCTGAGAGCTGATGCGAGACGCTGCTCGGCGAGGTGAGGCCGGCTGCATCGCCGATCTCGCGCAGGCTCGGCGGGTAGCCGCGTCGTTCGACGGACAGCCGGATGACCTGCAGCACCTTGCGCTGGCGGGCGGTCAGACCGGGGCGAGGCTGGTCGGGTAGCTCTCGGATGTCGGCCATGAAGGGTGTCCTTTCGTGTAGCACTCACCACTGACACGGTGCCGCTGCCTCATTCGCGGCCCCGTGCCCCGGGCGGCCCCGGCACGTTGTCGGTGGCGACTGGTGGAGTGCCCTGCGTAAGACGGAGTCTACCGCCGCGAAGGGCTCGGTGAGACAGTTGTTCGGGTTTTTTCTGCGACCATTCCGCAGGTGGGCGGGTCCTGGTTGCCATCCCCGGGCATATCGGACTACTGTTCGATAGTACTCACGTTCGGGCTCGCGTCCCCGTCCCGGCGGCTGCCTGCCGCCCCGGGCCGGCTGCGGGTGAAGGACGGTTCAGCTGCCCGCCCGGCGGGCCGCGCGGCACCGGAGTCTGAGGAGCTGGTTGTCATGGGTCGGTTGCTTATCTTCGAACCCCGGGTGCGCCCCGACGTCACCTGGTGCGAAGTGCGCGGTTCGTGCGCCACGGTGCCGCTGGCCGAACCTTCCCCGGCGCCGGTGATCCGGCTGCCGGCCAGGCCCCGCGCCAGGGCAAAAGGGCGGTCCGGCCGGTTCGTGCTCACCCGGCGGGGCCGCCTGGCCCGGACCCTGGCCGTGACCTTCGCCGCGGCGCTGCTCGTCCTGTCGCTCATGGCCCGGCTGGGCGATCCCGGCCCGCTGGTCACCGCCCGCATCGCCACGGTCGCCCCGGGGCAGACCCTGGGCGATGTCGCCGCCGCCGAGCTTCCCGGGCTGCCGCTGCCCGAGGCGGTTCGCATGCTGCGGGTCTTCAATGAGCTGCCCGGCGTGACCGTCCGCCCGGGACAGTCCTTGCGCATCCCGGCACTGTGACCCTGGCCGGTCCCGGTCCCGGTGGCGGGGCCGGGACCGCGGCGGGCGCCTGGCTCGTCCTGTCCGGTGACGGGCGGCGGACGGGATGAGCCGGGAGGGGGAAGCCGGGCGACACGCCGGGCAGCAGCGCGTCCTCGCCGGAGTTTTCGCGCACACGGGCATTCGTCCTGGTCAGGCAGTGTTTTTTCGCCGGCCACGAGGTGACCTGCGATTTTGCCGCACCGGGGCGGGCCGGGCCAGGGCCGGTGCGGGTGCAGCAGCGCCGCCGGGCCGGCGCGGGCGCGGTTCCCTCCGGGGCAGCTCGCTTGTGCTCCGGGGTAGCCCGGCCTACGATTCCCTACATCTTGTGATTACACGGGTGTCATTCGTCCACATATAGTCCACAGGCAGGCGGGCGTCATCCCCAGGATGGGGACGGCCGTCCCCAGCTGGTCCCCAGGTTCCCCGCGTCCGGTGATGCGGGCGCAGGGTCCGGCGCAGGTGCCTGAGGCTAGCGGCAGGCACCCGGTGATCCGCCCCGAACACCTGCCGGAGGAGGCCCGCGGATGTACTGCCCGTACTGCCGTCACGATGACAGCCGGGTGATCGACTCGCGCGCCGCCGACGACGGTGCCAGCATCCGCCGGCGCCGCCAGTGCCCTTCGTGCGGGCGGCGGTTCACCACCACCGAGACCGCTGCGCTATCAGTGCGGAAGCGCTCGGGCGCGACCGAGCCGTTCAGCCGGGCCAAGATCGTCACCGGCGTCCGCCGGGCCTGCCAGGGCCGTCCGGTGACCGACGACGATCTGGCCCTGCTCGCCCAGACGGTCGAGGATGAGGTCCGCGCCCGGGGCGTGGCCGAAATCGGCGCGCACGACATCGGGCTGGCCATCCTGGAGCCGCTGCGGCGGCTCGATGCCGTGGCCTATCTCCGATTCGCTAGCGTCTACCAGCAATTCGACAGCCTGGAAGATTTCGAGGAAGCCATCGCCGCGTTGCGCGGCGGCCGCCTCGCAGGCGATATCACGACCACCCGGCGCCCGGGGAGTTCCCGCCGCGCCGGATGAACCGGGGGGGACGGGATGCCCCGGCGGGTGTCCCGTCTGCTCAGAACCGATGACCGCGCCGGGGTAGCGGCATGCCCCGGGGTCATCGCATAGTGCCCGGACGCCGAGCCGGGGGAAGAACGAGAGAGGAACGCGGATGAGCGAGACCACCCAGACCAAGGCCGGGCAGGACCGGCGCGATCGTGGTGGCATCAGTGTCGAGCGCATCTTCACCACCCCCGGGGTGCACCCCTACGACGAGGTGACCTGGGAGAAGCGTGACGTCGTCCAGACGGACTGGCGCACCGGCGAGACCATCTTCGAGCAGCGCGGCGTCGAGTTCCCGGACTTCTGGTCGGTCAACGCCTCCACCATCGTGACCACCAAGTACTTCCGCGGCGCCCTGGGCACCCCCGCCCGAGAGGCTTCCCTGAAGACCCTCATCGACCGGGTCGTCCTCACCTACGTCACCGCTGGTAAGCGCAACGGCTACTTCGCCACCGACGACGACGCGATGGTCTTCGAGCACGAACTCACCCATGCCCTCGTGCACCAGATCTTCAGCTTCAACTCGCCGGTCTGGTTCAACGTCGGCACCGCCAGCCCCCAGCAGGTCAGCGCGTGCTTCATCCTCTCGGTGGACGACTCGATGGAGTCGATCCTCAACTGGTACCGCGAGGAGGGCTTCATCTTCAAGGGCGGGTCCGGTGCCGGGCTCAACCTGTCCCGGATCCGCTCCAGCAAGGAGCTGCTCTCCTCTGGCGGCACCGCCTCGGGCCCGGTCAGCTTCATGCGCGGCGCCGACGCCTCGGCCGGCACGATCAAGTCCGGGGGGGCTACCCGGCGGGCCGCCAAGATGGTCGTCCTCGACGTCGACCACCCCGACATCGAGGAGTTCGTGCTCACCAAGGCCCGTGAGGAAGACAAGATCCGGGCGCTGCGCGACGCCGGCTTCGACATGGACCTCGGCGGCAAGGACATCGTGTCCGTGCAGTACCAGAACGCCAACAACTCGGTGCGGGTGGACGACGAGTTCATGCGCGCGGTGAAGGCCGGTGAGCGCTACGGGCTCAAGGCGCGCCTCACCGGGGAGGTCATCGATCACGTCGACGCCCGCGAGCTGTTCGGCACCATCGCGCGGGCGGCGTGGGAATGCGCCGATCCGGGGCTGCAGTACGACGACACCATCAACTCCTGGCACACCACGCCCGAGTCGGGGCGGATCACCGCGTCGAATCCGTGTTCGGAGTACATGTCCCTGGACAATTCCTCGTGCAACCTCGCCTCGCTCAACCTGCTGAAGTTCCTGCGGCCGGATGGCACGTTCGATGCGGCCACGTTCGCCAAGGTCGCCGAGCTGGTCATCACCGCGATGGACATCTCGATCTGCTTCGCTGATTTCCCGACCGAGTCCATCGCCGCCACCACGCGTGACTTCCGCCAGCTCGGCATCGGCTACGCCAACCTCGGGGCGCTGCTCATGGCCACCGGGCACGGGTATGACTCCGAGGGCGGCCGGGCACTGGCGGCGGCGATCACCTCGCTGCTCACCGGGGCGGCGTACCGGCGCTCGGCCCAGCTGGCCGGGGTGGTCGGGCCCTACGCCGGGTATGCCCGCAACGCCGGGGCGCATCAGCGCGTCATGCGTAAGCATCAGGACGCCGACGCGGCGCTGGTCACCACCGAGCCCATGGCCGCCGGGATCCACCAGGCCGCCACCAGGGCGTGGGCGGACGTGGTCGCCCTCGGCGCCGAGAACGGCTTCCGGAACGCGCAGGCCTCCGTGCTGGCCCCGACGGGCACGATCGGCTTCATGATGGACTGCGACACCACCGGCATCGAGCCGGACTTCTCGCTGGTGAAGTTCAAGAAGCTCGTCGGCGGGGGTTCGATGCAGATCGTCAACCACACCGTGCCCCGGGCCCTGGCGACGCTGGGGTACCAGGAGGAGCAGATCGAGGCGATCGTCGAGTACGTCTCCGAGCACGGTCACGTGGTGGACGCGCCCGGGCTGCGTCCGGAGCACTACGAGGTGTTCGACTGCGCGATGGGCGCCCGGGCGATCTCGCCGATGGGGCATGTGCGGATGATGGCCGCGTGCCAGCCGTTCCTGTCCGGGGCGATCAGCAAGACGGTCAACCTGCCTGAATCCGCCACGGTCGAGGACATCGCCGACGTCTACATGGCCGGCTGGGAGATGGGGATCAAGGCGCTCGCGGTGTACCGCGACAACTGCAAGGTCGGCCAGCCGCTGTCCGATGGCGGCTCGAAAGGCGACGCCGGGGAGGCCGCGGACCCGCAGGCCGCGACGGTCACGGAGAAGGTGATCGAGTACCGGCCTAAGCGCACCCGGCTGCCCCGGCGGCGACCGTCGATGACGACCTCGTTCGCGGTCGGGGGCGCCGAGGGGTACCTGACCGCCTCCTCGTACGAGAACGGCCGCCTGGGTGAGGTGTTCCTCAAGTTCGGTAAGCAGGGTTCGACCCTCGCCGGGGTCATGGACGCGTTCTCCATCGCGGTCTCCATCGGGCTGCAGTACGGCGTGCCGCTGGACACCTACGTCGAGAAGTTCTCCAACCTGCGGTTCGAGCCTGCTGGCCTGACCGACGATCCGGATGTGCGGATGGCGCAGTCGATCATGGACTACGTGGCCCGCCGCCTGGCCCTGGACTACCTGGATTTCGATACCCGTTCCGCGCTGGGCATCTACTCGGCTGAGGAGCGCGCCCGCCAGCTTGAGACCGGTTCATATCTGCCGCCGGAGGAGAACGGCGAGGCCGCCGGGCAGATCGCCAACTTCTCGCAGTCCGCGGCGGCGGATTCAAAGCCCCGCCCGGACCGGCCCGAGACGGCGGCGGCGCAGGTGGCCGGGCCGGGGACCCGGGCGGTCCCGGCGGAGGTGCATTCCTCGGCTGAGCTCATGGACCGGTTGCAGGGTAAGGCCGCCGACGCGCCCATGTGCCTCACCTGCGGCACCAAGATGCGCCCGGCGGGTAGCTGCTACGTGTGCGAAGGCTGCGGCTCCACCTCGGGTTGCAGCTGATCGGCTCTGCTGGCCCGGTCACGCGGCGGGACGCTCGGTGAGCGTCCCGCCGCGTGGCGTATCTGGCGTCAGGTGATGAGGGGGTGGCCCGGCGCTCATCGTTCCGCAAGGGGCTGGGGCCTCGTAGTGCCCGGGTCCGGCGCTGAGCGGTCCGCAAGAGGGGAGTGGCCGCAGGTGCGCGGGCGGCTGCGGCTGCCACCGTGCCGATCTCACTATGCGAGACATTTACTAAAGGTCTCATGGGGTCTCTTGGACGGCCGATCAAGAAGCCGCAGCGATGATGCGACGGACGGCGGCACGACGATGGCCGCGGTCCGCCGCCCCGGCTTCGTGACAGGGCGCCTCGCGGCTGATCCGGTCCGGTCTTCCGGTACCCGGGGCAGCGCGTTCCGCCGGCGGCCGGATGCGGACCGTCGTCACGTCCCGGCAGGGGGCGGGCCCGGGGCGGTAATCGCTGATTCGTTACGGCACGTGTGAGCATCCGGATCCGTTCCGGGTGGTCGCGGCGGCAGCAAGAAAAAAAGGGGGGTAGAAATGGCAAGACTGTCAGCAGGCCCGGCGCGGACGCGCACGGGCCAGGGGGCTCGCAGGCGTCTGCGCCGGCTCGTGCTCGCCGTGATGGCCGGTGCGCTCACCCTGGTACCCGGGGTAGCGCCGTTGCTCACGGCGAGTGGTAAGGCTCACGCCGCGCCGGCGATCATGCCCGCGGCGGCAGTGTCGGGAACGGGCACGTCAGCGAACGGGAAGTTCACGCTCACCGTCTCGGCGGACAAGGGCACGGTCGCCCCGGGCGGCGAAGTGGTGACCTATACGTACACGGTGCTGAATACAGGTGCCTATCAGCTGTATTACGTCAGCGGAAGCGATGATAAGTGCGCTCCCGTCTCCATGCGCACGAACTCCATGTCGCTCATGCACGACCCGTACTCCGGGCGCAATCTCTACTACATCCCCAAAGGCAGGACTGCCGTCTTCACGTGCTCGAAACGGGTTACCCAGTCGACGACGAACACGGCCATCTTCGAGTTCGCGGAGTCGTTCGGTACGGACGGGGGGTTCGAGCTGCGCTTTGGCGGGAAGAGCAGCGCCACCGCCCGGGTCACGGTGAACCTCTCCATGTCGTCCGGGGGGACCGGCGGCTCCTCCGGGAGCACCGGGGGATCCACTGGCTCCTCCGGAGGCTCGACCGGCGGATCCTCAGGTCTGCTGAACTGCAGCAACATCTGGTATGCGACCAACGACTTATCGACCGACCCCCGTTTCGCGGGGACGTACCCGAACCAGGGGACGATTGGCACCATCGACCCGCAAACGGGCGCCACTAAGAGCGTGTTCCGGATCAAGGACTTCGTCGCGGATAAGAAACAGGATGGCAGTCCCGCGGTTGCCGTTAGCCCGGCAAATCCCGCACTCGTGTACTTCATTCCCAGGCAGCGCATTCCGCTTGATGGTGGAAAGACGAGTTACGTTCTGGGACCGCTGTACGCCTATGACACGATCGCGAAAACCAGCCGTAAAGTCGCCGAGCAGCCGGCCGGGGATACGCTCGGCGCCCGGCTGGGCGTGGACCCGTCGGGCCGGATCTGGAGCATCAGCGATACGGCGCGCGTCTACGTCCTCGACCCGCGGGCCTCCTACCCGTCGTGGACGGACAAGGGCCCGGTGCAGTTCGGGAGCGATGTGACCATCCAGGGCCTGCAGACCGGGAGGATGACCTCCGGCGACCTTGCCTTCGACGGTAATGGCACCATGTATTTCATTACCGCCACCAGTGGAAATGTGTCGGCGCTGGAGGGTTATCTGTTCAGCATTAGCGCGGCGGAGCTCACCAGGGGTAATCCCCGGACAGTCTATATCGGGAAAATGGGGGATAAGCGGTACAACGGTATCGCCTTCGACCCCGAGGGGCGAGCCTATGCGAGTGAGAACTCGCTTGTGCAGAAACTCGACATTGAGACCGGGCGTGTGACGCAGGCGCGTGATTCTGGTACGAATGGAACTCTGGCCGACCTGGCTTCGTGCGCGCTGCCGAAGCCGGAGCTGCGGGTCACCAAGACCGCTTCCACGCCTCGGCCGGGGATGATCTTCCCGGGGGAGACCGCTACGTGGACTGTCACCGTGGAGAACATCGGCACTTTCGCCTCCACGAACACCACCTTCCAGGACACGGTGGCGGGAATGGGGATTTCATCCGCTAAGCTCAACGGCAGCGACGTCGGCTCGGCATACTTCAGCTCCCCGCAGCTCATCAATTCCCCGGGAGCGACCCCGGGAATCATCAAGCCGGGTGAGTCGGCGACGATCACGCTGACGACGACCGTCCCCTCCGGCACCACCGAGCGCCGGGTGTGCAACCAGGGTTCGGTCAGCCTCACCGGTGTCGACAGCGCGGTGCTGTCGGACGATCCGAGCCTCCCGGACGGCACGGATCCCACCTGCGTGCAGATCCTGCAGCCTGCGGTCGCGGTGGCCAAGAGCGGCACGAACCAGTGCCTCTCCTCCAGCGGTGCCGCCACGCCCGTGCGCGCCACCTACACGGTGACCAACCCGGGGAACGACCCGCTGGGCAATGTCACCGTGTCCGACACCGCCTGCGGAACGCCGGTCTACGCCTCGGGTGACACCGACGGCGACCACTACCTCGACCCGGGCGAGACGTGGACGTTCACCTGCGACGGTTCCGCCACCCGCCCCGGGACGAGCACGGCCACGGTGCGAGCCCACGGCAGGTACTCCGCCCGGGACGTCACCGGTACCGGCAGCTGGACGCTGTACTCGCCCGTGCTGACGGCGGCTAAGACGTCC